>JANXBN010000007.1 GCA_025060635.1 Candidatus Kryptonium sp.
AAAAAATAAAAAGGACATTAACATGGCTGAAGTATTCAAAAACTATATCAACGGGAAATGGGTAGATGCAAAGTCGGGGAAAACTTTTGAAAACAGAAATCCTGCCAATTGGGACGATTTAATCGGTGTGTTTCCAAAATCAAGTGCCGAAGATGTTGAAGAAGCTGTAAAAGCTGCTAAAAAGGCATATCAATCTTGGCGACTTGTTCCCCCTCCAAAGCGTGCGGACATAATTAAGAAAGCTGCTGACCTTCTCGTCCAGAGGAAAGAAGAAATCGCTCGTGAGATGACACGCGAGATGGGAAAGATTTTGCTTGAAACTCGTGGGGATGTTCAAGAAGGTATTGATACAGGATACTACGCAGCTGGCGAAGGGCGAAGGTTATTTAGTTTCACAACAACTTCTGAACTACCAAATAAGTTTGCAATGGCAATTCGCTTGCCAGTTGGAGTTGCTGGACTTATAACGCCTTGGAATTTCCCGATGGCAATACCAACTTGGAAAATTTTCCCGGCTCTTGTAGCAGGAAACACGGTCGTTTTCAAACCAGCTTCAGATACACCGAAGACAGCAACTACTCTTGTTCAAATTCTTGAAGAAGCAGGCGTTCCAGAAGGAGTTGTCAACCTTGTCCACGGTGGGGGCAATGAGGTTGGGATGGCAATTGTAAGACATCCAGATATTGATTTGATAAGCTTTACAGGTTCAACCGCAGTTGGCAAAATTCTTTCAAGGGAAGCAGCGAACACACTGAAGCGAGTTTCGCTTGAAATGGGAGGAAAAAACGCTCAAATAGTTCTTGAAGATGCCAATCTTGAGCTCGCCCTTGACGGCGTTGTCTGGGGAGCTTTCGGGACCTCAGGGCAAAGATGTACCGCAACAAGTAGGTTAATACTTCACGAAGCAATTTATGATCAATTCATTGAAATGCTTGTTGAAAGAGTTAAGAAATTAAAAGTCGGAAATGGTCTTGATGAATCTACGGAGATGGGTCCAATTATAAATGAAGCACAACTTAACAAAATTCACGAATATGTTGAGATCGGAAAGCAAGAGGGAGCAAAATTGTTGATCGGAGGGCATAGGTTAACAGGTGGAGAGTATGACAAAGGTTGGTTTTACGCACCAACGATTTTCGTTGATGTCCATCCAAAAATGAGAATCGCACAAGAGGAAATCTTCGGACCAGTTCTTAGCGTTATAAAAGTTAAATCATTTGAGGAAGCAATTGAAGTTATAAATGATAGCGCATATGGGTTATCATCATCAATTTATACAAGAGATGTTAACAAGGCATTTAGAGCAATAAGAGATATCCAAGCTGGAATAACATACATCAACGCTCCAACGATCGGTGCTGAAACACATTTACCATTTGGTGGTGTAAAGCAAACTGGAAATGGTCATCGTGAAGGTGGATGGACGGTGTTTGATTTCTTCACAGAGATAAAAACAGTTTATGTAGATTATAGCGACAAATTGCAGAGAGCGCAAATTGACACTTACAAAGAGTAAAAACGAGGGGGGCTATGCCCCCGCTATTTTTAATACTTGCACTGATAAAATTTTGAGAGTTTTTGCAACGGATTTGCTGAAATTATTTTTATTTTATATCTTTTAGTGAATGGTCAAAATTCGTTCGTTTTGATCTGTATAAGTGGGCGGGAAAGGATTGAAAATTTGCAAAAACTAAAATTTTTTTGCCTAAAAAATATATGGGCGAAAAATTTCTTGCCAGTTTAATTGCCTTCTTTCTTATTGTAATCACCGCGGGTTTAATTTATTTCAACGAGCACGCGCTTATTAGAAATTTTGAAAACTATATCCACAATAAGGCCAATGTTTTGCTTTTGGCTTTAAAGCATGAGATAAAATCGGGTTTTGTTAAGGGTGAATCAGACAGAATTTTTGAGCTTGTGAAAAATTATAAGGATCTTCCTGACATAAGACTAATAGCGATATTTGATAGCTTGGGCAGGCTTATGTTTCATACAGGCGAGAGTAGTGAAATCCCTGTTAACCTTCAATATAAGCAGAATATTTTAAGATATGTTCCTGAAAAAGAATGTTACGAGATCTTTTCGCCAGTTGAGGACGGCAACAGGAAAATTGCTTCTGTTCTTGTTAAAATAGATGCAGTTACTTATAGGGAAAATATAACGAAGGCAAATTTACTTATTTTTAGTTTAATTGCCATCGCTATAATTCTGGGCTTTGCCACAGTAATATCAAGTTTCAATCGTCGGGTAGTGAAACCTATCTCAAGGGTTTCAGGGCTTATGCAGGATATAGCTCGTGGAGTTTACAATGTCCAGATTGATGTGCCTCGCTCATCCGAAATTTATGATTTTGCCGAAAGCTTTAATCAAATGGTTAAGCTTATTGATGAAAAAGAAAGACGACTTGAGAAACAAAAATTTCAGTTTAAGTTAATATCTGAAATCTCACGACTCGGGCTTGATATTAAATCCCTGGATGATTTCTTTAAAAATGTTGCTTCGCTTATAAGAAATGAGTTTAATTTTCTAAATGTCCTTTATTACACTGTTGATCAATCAAAAAAGTTAAAATTGACAGCAGTTTCTGGCTATCTTGAGGATTACATTGATGAAAGTTATATCATTGAGGTTGGTTATGGAGTTGCTGGATCTGCGGTATTGCTTGGCGATGTTGTGGTTATAAATGATGTTTCAAAAAGTCCCCAGTTTGTCCCTCTTTATGATGCACCTATCCAATCTGAAATGGCGATTCCGATCAGGAATAAGGGGAAAATGGTCGGCGTTTTGGATATAAGTTCTGAAAAGATAAATGCCTTCACTTCCGAAGATATCAGAGTTTTCAAAACGATCGCCGAAACCATAACCGTTATACTTGAAAAATTTGACTCAACGATGGAAAATATAAAATTACTTTTCAAACTTGAATCAGTTTATAAATTAACACAAGATCTTGTCTTACTGAAAGATATTGATAAGATTCTTGAAAGCGTGGTCAGAATAATTTATTCCGTTCTCGGAAAGAAGGAACTTGTCGTTGAAATTTATGAAAAGGTCGGGGATCAATTCGTGATGAAGAAAATATATGGTGCTTTAAAGGAATCATTACCGTATGAATATGTTCAATCAATTGACGAGGGAATAATAGGCAAGGCAGTTAAGGAAAAAAGGTTGATTTACATACCTGATATTTTTCTTGAACCTGAAGCAAAAAGATTTTATAAAACGACTTCCTCGGAGGTTGTTGTCCCATTGATTGTAAATAATGAAGTTATAGGAGTTATAAATTGCGAATCTGAGGCAATTAATGCTTTTGATAATATTGATCTACTTATTCTTCAAACAATTGCTGACATGCTTTCAATCGCAATTCATAATGCGAAAATGTATCAGGAAGTTTTGGAATCGGAAAATAAATATCGGACCATATATGAGAATTCAAGTGAGGCTATTTTCAGAATTGATGAAGAGGGCAACTTTATTGATGTAAATCCTGCTTTTGAGAGAATTTTTGGGTTTAATGTTAGAGATAAAATTAATCTTTATGATTTGTTTGCCTCCGATGAAGTCGCTTTAAAGTTTAAAAGAGAAATTTTAACTTATGGGCAAGTTTTGGGATTTGATGCGCAGTTGAAGAATAGATCGGGGGAAATCTTAAATGTTAAAATTTCTTTGAAAAGTTCGGGCGCGAGCTATTACGATGGCGCAATAGTTGATTTGACGGAGTATTTAAAAATGCGAGACAAAATTTATGAGGCTGATAAGCTTCGTGGGCTTGCACAGATAGCTGGTGGAATGGCTCACGAATTTAATAACATATTCGCTGGAATCCTCGGATCAGCTCAACTTATAAAAATGAGATTTCCAAACGAAGAAAAACTCTGCTACTGGGCTGATATAATTGAAAGGGCAACAATAAGGGGAGCTGAACTTGTTAAGAAACTAATTGGATACGCAAGGGGCGGAAAATTCAAAATTTCAAATTTGAATATAAATGAGCTCATCATTGAAACACTTCAAAGCTTCGACTTGGAAGAAAAAATAATCATAAAAACTGAACTTGAGCCCGAGATACCAGAAATTTCAGGGGATCGTGAACAGCTAATTCAGGTTTTGTATAATGTAATTCAAAATGGAATTGAAGCAATGGAAAATGGTGGAACTTTATATATAAAAACTGATTACGGATGGTTTGATGAAAAAACCGTGAAAGATCCTGAATTTACCGCGGGTCAGTATGTCCGAGTCTCAATCACTGATACTGGCATAGGGATGTCTGATGAAATTGTGAAAAGGATCTTTGAGCCATTCTTTACAACAAAAAGGGCAATGGGTAAAAGCGGACTTGGATTATCAATGGCTTATGGTGTTATTAAAAATCACGGTGGATATATAACTGTGTCAAGCGTACCTGGCAAGGGCTCAAGTTTTGAGATATTCTTGCCTGTATTGAAAAGCGATACAAACTATAAATTCTACCAAAACAGCGAAATCAAAGTTGAAAATTTTAATCGTTGATGATGAAGAATTTCTTGGAATTGTCCTTGCGGACATTTTACATGAGCTTGGACATGAAGTAATTCAGGCAAGCGATGGGGTTGAAGCTTTGAAAATTTACAAAGAATTGAAAAATGAAATTGATCTTGTGATGCTTGATGTAATAATGCCGTTTATGGATGGTTTTGAGGTTTTTAGAAGACTTAAAGAGATGGATGAAGATGTGAAAGTTGTATTTACATCCGGATTTTCAGCCGATAAAAAAATGATTGATTTAATTTCTGTTGAGAAAAACCTTAGATATATCACGAAACCTTATCAGGTTGAGGAAATTAAGGAAGTTATAGGTAGTTTCTTTGCAACAAATCAAGAATGACACCATACCTTACTCCTCTATCGCTTGTAATTATTCTGTTAAAGTTGAATTTTTTCATAAATTCTCGTAGGATCAAAATGCCGGCAAATATGACATCTTCCCTTCCTTTTGAAATTTGCGGAATTTTACCGATCTCATCAGAGCTAAGCTTTTTAAAAGTTTCATATATCTTTTCAATCGTTTCAAAAGTCATTTCGTGCATGTTAACTTTTTCTCCATCATAGATTTCAAGTTTTAAATCGTAGGCTGAAAGGGTTGTGACGGTTGCAGCAACTCCGACAAGAACCGAGTTCTTAAAATCAAAGTCGGGTTCAATTTTTTGAAATTCTTGGGTTATAAAATTTCTTGCTTCGTTTATTTCTTCCTCAAACGGAGGCGAATGTTTGAGAAATTTCTCGGTTATTCTTACTGTCCCGATGTCAAGTGAGATAAATTTTTTTATCTCAAAACCATGACCATTTATTATTTCGGTGCTACCTCCACCGATATCAATTACAGTGATTTTTGAACTTAAAAATCTTGGCTCAATACCGCTTACAGCTCCAAGGTATGTTAACCTTGCCTCTTCCTCACCAGATATTACTTTTATTTTGATACCTGTTTCCTGGGCTATAAAATCAATGAATTCAACTTTATTTCTTGCGTCCCTTAAAGCGCTCGTCCCAATTGCTATTATTTTGTCAACCTTGAAATTTTCAGCGATCGTTTTAAATTCAGAAAGTGCCTTTAATACCTTTTCAAATGCTTCTTTTTGTATAAAACCAGTCGCATCAACATTTTTACCGAGTCGTGCTATTACTTGGGCGTTGTATAACGGGATTATTTTTCCGTCTATAACTTCTGCAATTAGAAGCAAAATTGTATTTGTTCCGATATCTATTGAGGCGATTCTGAGTGATTTATTTTCTTGCAACGATCGCAACCCATTCATTTTCTTTTAAAACATCAATTATTTCAAAGTTTTGCAAGCGAAGATATTCTTCAATTGTTCCTTGTTCAACATCAATGAAGCCCGATATGATTAAAAATCCTTTGTCTTTGAGCTTATCATAGAAACTTTCCATCATGTTGATTATTGCGTTCTTATTTATGTTTGCGAGGATAAAATCAAAATCTTTATCTTTCACATCATCAATTGAACCGAGAATTGATTTGAATTTATCTTTCACATTGTTTATTTCTGCGTTTTCAATTGAATTTTCATAAGCCCATTGGTCGTTATCAACTCCGATCACCATTTTGGCACCGAGTTTAGCTGAAGCGATCGCAAGCACTCCAGAGCCAGTTCCGATGTCAAGGACTTTAGAATCTTTGTAAAGATATTTTTCAATTGCTTTTAGCATAAGTCGTGTGGTCTCGTGGTGCCCTGTTCCGAAAGACATTTTGGGATCAATTTCAATAATAATTTTATTTGGTTTATGGTATTCTTTCCAAGTCGGTTTTATAACAAACTTTTCGCCGACCTCAATCGGTTCAATGCTTTGTTCCCATATCTCGTTCCAGTTTTTTTCGGCAACTTCGTTTACAGAGACAATCGCTTTGGATGCTTTTTCTTGAAGATAATTCAAGAAAATTTTTTCTTTTTCTTCGGTCCAATTTTCTTTTTTGAAATAGCATTTTATAGAGTTTTCTTCTTCCCAGCATCCTTCGGTTTCAAGTTCGCTGGCTAAGTAAATCACTTCATCTTTTAGTTCATCAGGAACATTTGATATGGACACTTCAATCCATTGTTTCATTGTTTATGAAAAAAATGTGTTTTTTGAGTTGGTGCGCTAACGATATGTTGTAGGTTAAGGTAATTATTTTCTTGCAACAAAGCAAGTTTTTTTGTAAAATTGAAATGGAAAGCAAATAAAATCATTCCATGAGATGAGAAAGATAATTTTACTTTTGTTTTTGGGATTGAGCCAAGCGTTCGCAGATAATTTTGTGTATGTGATAAAAGTTGAAGGAACGATAAACCCGGCAACAGCTGAATATATTTCAAGCTCAATAAAGAAAGCGACTGAAGAAGGAGCAGAATGTCTTGTCATAGAGCTTGACACACCAGGTGGTCTTCTTGAATCAACACGGACAATTGTTAAAGCAATTCTTGGAGCTGAAATTCCAGTGGTTGTTTTTGTTTACCCGTCAGGTGCGCGCGCTGGTTCAGCTGGCGTTTTTATAACTCTTTCAGCTCATATCGCAGTGATGGCTCCAGGGACGAACATAGGAGCTGCTCATCCTGTGGGGCTTGGTGGAATGGGTGATACTTCAAGAGTAATGGAGCAAAAAATCACAAATGATGCTGCAGCTTTCGTGCGAACGATAGCTGAAAAAAGGAACAGAAATGTCAAATGGGCGGAGAAAGCAGTGCGTGAGAGCATCTCATCAACTGAAACAGAAGCTTTGAAAGACAGTGTAATTGATCTAATTGCGAGGGATTTGAAAGACCTGCTTGAGAAAATTGATGGACGCGTTGTAAAAGTTGATTCAAAAGAGAAAATCTTAAAAACGAAAGACGCTACTATAAAATTTGTTGAAATGAACTGGCGCGAGAGGTTGCTCGCTTTAATAAGTGATCCGAATATCGCATATATTTTGCTTTTGCTTGGAATCTATGGGATTTTGTTTGAACTTTATAATCCTGGTTCCATCTTCCCCGGAGTTATCGGTGCGATTTGTCTGATACTTGCTTTTTATTCACTGCAAGCTTTGCCAATCAACTACGCAGGTCTTGCTTTGATTATACTTGGCATAATTTTGCTATTGCTTGAAATCAAAATTGTAAGCCATGGTATTTTAACCATCGGTGGGGCAATTTCACTTTTGCTTGGTTCAATAATGTTAATAAATTCGCCATTTGAACTTATGCAGATCTCATTAACAGTTATAATAACTGCTGTCGCTTTAACCGTTCTATTTTTCCTCTTTGCGATAGGAATGGCTTTGAAAGCACAAACCAGAAGACCAACCACCGGAAGGGAAGCGTTGATAGGTGAAACGGGAATTGCTCTCACTCAATTTAGACCAGCGAAAGATGGATGGGCAACAGGACAAGTAAGAGTTCATGGGGAAATATGGAAAGCGATAAGCCAAGATAAAATTAATCCGAATGAAGAGATAGTTGTAAAAGGCATTGAAGGTTTAACATTAAAAGTTGAAAAAGCAGATAAGAAGGAAAGTTAAAAAATCAAATTTGGAGGCAGGCTTATGACGATATCACTTTTAACGGTTATAGTAGTATTTTTAATCATCATACTTTCAAGTGCTATAAGGGTTCTTCGTGAATACGAAAGAGGGGTGATTTTCCGACTTGGTAGATTAATAGGTGCTAAAGGACCTGGGCTTATATTTTTAATCCCAATAATTGATAGAATGGTAAAGGTGAGCTTAAGAACAGTTGCTCTTGATGTTCCACCGCAAGATGTAATAACGAGGGACAATGTTTCAATTAAGGTTAATGCTGTCGTCTATTTTAGAGTCGTTGATCCTGAGAAGGCAATAGTTGAAGTTGAAGATTATCTTTATGCGACTTCGCAGCTTTCCCAAACAACTTTGCGAAGCGTTTTAGGTCAAAGTGAACTTGATGAAATTCTTGCCGAAAGAGAGAAAATTAACCAAAATCTCCAACAAATAATTGACGCACACACCGATCCGTGGGGTATTAAGGTTTCAATGGTTGAAATAAAACATGTTGATCTTCCTGAAGAAATGAAGAGAGCAATGGCAAGACAAGCAGAGGCGGAAAGAGAAAGGAGAGCAAAGATAATCAGCGCCGAGGGTGAGTATCAAGCAGCTCAACGCCTTGCAGAAGCAGCTCAGATCATAGGGCAATATCCGACAGCAATACAACTTAGATTTCTGCAAACATTAACTGAGGTCGCTTCTGAAAAGAATTCCACAACAATTTTCCCGATCCCGATTGAGCTTATAAAACCATTTATTGAGTCAGGGGACAAGAAAAAATAAAATAAAGGAAAATTGTTTTGAATCTCCTCGTTGTCGGTTCTATAGCACTTGATACAATTGAAACACCATTTGCTAAAGTTGAGGATACGCCGGGCGGTTCGGCGCTTTATATTTCCATTTCCGCAAGTTATTTTACGAAGTCAATAGGACTTGTTGGAATCGTTGGTGACGATTTCCCAAGAGAAGTAATTGATGATTTGAAAAAGAGAAATGTCAATTTGAATGGATTGAAAATTGTAAGTGGTGGTAAAACATTCAAATGGGCTGGAAGATATCACTATGATATGAACACGAGAGAAACTATCTATACTCATCTAAATGTATTTGCTGATTTTGAACCTGTTATCCCTGATGAGTTCAGGACAAGTGAATATGTTTGTTTAGGAAACATTGATCCAGTTCTTCAAATGAGGGTTCTTGAACAAGTTGATAGCCCAAAGCTTGTCATTGCTGATACGATGAATTTTTGGATTGAAAGGAAATACGAAGAACTTCTTGAGACATTAAAACATGTCAATGTTTTAATTGTAAATGATGCCGAGGCCAGGCAAATAGCAAGGGAACCGAACTTGATAAAAGCGGGAAGGAAAATTCTTGATCTCGGACCTGATATTGTGGTGATCAAGAAAGGCGAACATGGAGCTGTTTTGATGATTGATAGCGTGATCTTTTCCGCTCCTGCTTATCCTATTGAAGCTATTCAAGATCCAACAGGGGCTGGTGATACATTTGCTGGTGGTTTCGCTGGGTGGATAGCTAGAACAGGTGATATCTCTGAAAAAAATTTGAGAAAGGCGGTGATCTATGGAAGCGCAATTGCTTCATTTTGTGTTGAGGACTTTGGTATAAATAGAATCAAAAACTTAACATGGAATGAAATTCAAGAGAGGTTCAAAACTTTTCAGGAGATGACGAGGTTTGAAGTAGATTAGTAAAAATCAAAAAGTGATTGTGGGAAAAATTGTGTATATGTCGTTTCATACAGATCAATGGAGAGCGAAACAACATACGAATTTTTAAAGAGGTGAAAAAACTTTCAGCCGTGGGTACCGTGAAATTAAATGGAAGGGGACTTTTCAAGTTTAATCTTGCCAGAGTGAAAATTTTATAAACATTTCCCTCGTTTTTATTAAATTTAACTGCACTTTTATAACAAAGTTGAAGGTGAAGGTGAAGGTGAAACGATTTTTTCTAATACTGTTTGCCCTGTTCTTTCTGAAGTGTGATGTGAAAGCACTTCAATCAACAGCGGAAAAATTTTTATTCAATGGCAACCCGACTTTAACTGGAATTGATGCTGGGATGTTTCATGATACCAATACGAGATTTAAAATTGATTTATCTGGTAAATGGCTTGCTAAGGTTGAGGGGGAGAAAAAGTGGTTTGAGGTGTTGGTTCCCTCAGCTTACAACTTTACAGGTAAAGTGACATTTAGAAAAAATTTCGTTATTTCAGATACCCTTGTTCGGAGCAAAGTTTTGTTTCTTGTCGCTTATGGAATAAACTATGAGTGTCAAATTTTCATCAATGGTCAATTTCTTACAAGGCATATCGGAGGATATACATCCTTTGTCGTGAGGATTCCAGATAGAATGTTAAACGCAGGTGAGAACATATTGGAAATTCAAGTAAACAATGAACTTAATTCAAAAACAACTATCCCATTGAGGCATCAAGTTTGGGCTTGGAGAAATTATGGCGGAATTTATAGGGATATTTACATACTTGCTACTCCGAAAGTTTGGGTGGATGATGCGCGAGTTTTATATTCATTTGCCTCAAATTATTCGGTTTTGAACGGCGAGGTTGATACCTACCTTTCTTCCGTTGAAATATCAGAATATTTTGTTAACAAAAATTTTGAAATTCAACTTCAAATCTTTGAAAAAAACGGTGAAGTATTCGTAACAGCGACAAAGCCGTTGACATTTTTCATTGATGATTCAAGAAGCTTAAGAGTTAAAATCCCGTTTTCAATTTATGCTCCAAAGCTTTGGTCGCCAGAAGAGCCTACACTTTACATTTTAAAACTTATCGTTTCAAATCTTGGTAAGGTTGTTGACGAGTTCATCATTGTAACAGGCTTTAGAGAGATAAAAATTAGTGGTGGTGATATTTATTTAAATGGACGGAGGATTGTCTTGAAAGGGATTTCAAGGCACGAGGATCATCCAAATTTTGGAAACGCCTTAACTTATGAGGAGATGGAAAGGGATATGGTTTTGATAAAAAATATGGGAGCAAACGCAGTTCGCCTCGGACACTATCCACCGCATCCATATGTCCTCAATCTATGCGATAGATATGGGCTCCTTGTTCTGGAAGAGATACCGGTTTGGAATGTTCCTGCTGATATATTAACGACTGAAAGGTACATCTCCCTTGCAAAGGATTATATCGCAGAAATGATAAATAGAGACAAAAACCATCCAAGCGTCTTAGCGTGGGGAATTGGAAATGAGTTTGATTCTGCAAATGAAAAAGTCAGAAAATATGTCAGGGAAATGGTTAAGTTTGTTAAGTCAATTGATGATAGACCAGTTTACTATGCTTCAAGGATGATAAAAAATGATGTTTGCGCTGACCTTGTTGATCTCGCTTGCGTAAATGTCTATGTTGATAATATTGAAAAATTTTCAGAGATGTTAGAGTTGTGGAAGAAAAAGTATGGCGACAAACCAGTTATTGTAACTGAATATGGCAAGGCAGTTCAAATTGGAAATAGAAATGGTTATTCTGATCCGCTTTCTTATGAAAGTCAAGCAAAATATATACTTGAGCGATACAGGTTAATTCAAGAGATGAATTATGATGGCTCTTTTGTTTGGACCTTTGCTGATTGGAGAGGCGAGCGACCTGTTATGACCCTTCCGAATCCAGACCTTTATCTTTACACTATGGGTGTTGTTTCATACCACAGGGAGAGAAGACCAGCTTATGAAGTTTTGAAGGCACTTTACACAGATGGGAAAGTCCCAACACTTGCAATTGGGGATTATTCTGAAAATATTCCAGAAATTTATACGATTTTTGCCATAGTTCTTCTTCTTTCGCTTTCGTATATCTATTACTCATATCGTTGGTTTAGGGAAAATTTCAACAGAGCAATTTTCAGACCTTATAATTTCTTCGCTGACATCAGGGATCAATATTCAATTTCATTTGGGCAAACGAGTGTGCTGGCGTTGATAATCTCTGCAACGCTTGGTGTTTTCATAGCTGGGGTTTTGAATAGATTAAAGCAAAATGAGTATCTTGATTATATCTTGACACATTTGATTTTCGTTGATTGGTTAAAGGTGAAATTAATCTCAATTGCGTGGAGTCCTATTTCTTCGGTGTTGTATTGTTCGCTTTTTTCATTTGTTTTGATTTTAATTTTGACATTTGCTGTTCAGATTTTTTCAGCGTTTGTCCGGGTTAGGGTTTTTTTAAATCATTCTTATTCAGTTGTTGTATGGTCGTTTTTGCCCGTTATATTTCTTATCCCGATAGATATGGTTTTATATAGGTTGATATTAAATTTTGAAGCTGGGCTTATGATAGTTGGATTTGGTTTGATAGTCCTTCTGATTTCGTTTATCAGGTTGATCAAGGGAATTTCAATAATTTATGAAACAGGGCAATTGCGAGTTTATCTGTTTTCGCTCGGCTTAATTTTAATTTTGTTAAGTGCGCTTTTGATCTTCTACGACTATAAATTCTCAACGCTTGCGTATTTGAAGTTTTTGTTCAATATTTTAAACAGTGTAAAATAAAAAGGGTATGGATGAATGTATCTTTCGCGACTTGAGATCTTTGGCTTTAAATCATTTGCTCAAAAGGTTGAGTTAAAATTTAACGGCGGTATAACAGCAATAGTTGGTCCAAATGGTTGCGGAAAGACCAACATAGTGGACGCAATAAGATGGGTTCTCGGGGAGCAAAGAGCTAGCGTTTTAAGAAGCGACAAAATGGAGGATGTTATATTTAACGGGACAAAGGAAAGAAAACCACTCGGAATGGCGGAGGTCTCCATCACAATTCAGAACACCAAAGGAATCTTGCCAATGGAATATTCGGAGGTAACTATAACTAGGCGCGTCTTTAGATCGGGCGAGAGCGAGTATTTTTTAAACAAGGTTCCCTGCAGATTAAAGGATATAATTGATTTGTTTGCCGATACGGGGATGGGAGCAAATGCTTACTCCGTGATTGAGCTAAAGATGGTGGAATCGCTTTTAAGTGAGAAAGCGGAAGAAAGAAGAAAACTCTTTGAGGAAGCAGCTGGAATAACGAAATATAAGCAAAGAAAAAAGGTAACATTCAGAAAACTTGAGGATGTGAAAAATGATCTTTCAAGAGTAAACGATATAATCCGCGAGGTTCAAAAAAATGTCGCATCTCTTGAAAGACAAGCGAAAAAAGCTGAAAAATACAATCAAATTCTTGAAGAGCTCAAAAGAAGTGAGCTCTCTCTCTTTGAAAGAGAGTATTCAGAACTTCATAGAACTTTAATCTATCTTGAAGAGACACTCAACGCTGAAAGAAATAAGAAAATAAATATCGGCGATGAACTTTCCCGTGGAGAGCAACTCCTTGATGTACTAAAAAGCGAACTTAGGACAATTGAAGAACAAGTTGAGGAAATACATTTGAAAATTGAATTGGGAAATAAAGAGTTAAGTTTGGTAGAACAAGAAATTGTGCTTTTGAAGGAGAGGAAAAAAGTTTTTATAGAGCGAATTGAGAAGGTTTCGCAAGAAAAGCTTGAACTTCAACATCGTATCCATGAATTAAACCAAAAAATTGGCGAGAGAAAATTAGCGCTTGATGCCGTCTCAACCGAAAGAAAGATTTTACAAAGTGAATATACGGAGAAGAAAAAGGAAATTGATCAATTATCATTAGGTCTTGATGAGAAAAGAATTGCGGTTAGAAACTTGAACGAGACACTAATTGAGAAGATGAATCAGATCTCCGATAAAAGAGGGGAAATTGAGAAAACGAGAGGCAAGATGGAAAATTTCAAGGGTAAGCTGGATCTACTAAATGATGAAAAGAACTCGCAGGAGAAGGAGATAAACGATGCTGAAATAGAACTCGGATTTCTTTTTGAAAAGAAGGCGACGCTTTTGAACGAACTTGCGAGCGCTGAGAGGATATTTAATGAAAAGGAAGCGTTAAGAGAAAATTTAAAATCTGAAATTGAGGAATTAAGAAAAAAATCTTTCGCGATTCAAAGCGAGATAAATAAAAGGCTTTCAAAAATTGATTTTTTAAGGGAATTAATTGAAAGGCACGTTGATTTGTCTGAAGGTGCACAATTCCTCGTGCAAAATTACAATCCTAATTTTAAAAGTGTTTCTGATGTTGTGGATGTTGAGCCAGAGCTTTCGTTCGCAATTGAATCAGCGCTTGGGGAGACGGCAGGTTATTTAATCGTTGATACCGTTGAGGAAGCTGAAAGAGCCATTGATATTTTGAAATCACAAAACAAAAGCAAAGTGACTTTTATCTGCCTTGAGAAAATTCCAGAAAATTATGCAACAAATCTCCCAATTCGCGGCAACGGCGTAATCGGTTGGGCAAATGAATTGGTATCTTGCGAAGGAAAGTTCAAGAAGGTAGTTGATCTTTTGCTTGATGAATTTCTCATCGTGAGAGATAAAAGTTCGGCGATTGAGGTTTTAAAAAATTACGGGAATGTCAAGTGCGTAACACTTGAAGGGGAGATCTTCACCGATGAGGGCTTGATTAAAGGTGGGAGCACGAATGGTTCAACACAAAGCGTTATAGGTAAAAGAAAACAAATTGATCTATTGGAAAAAGAGGTTTCAAAGCTAAAAGACGAATTGAATCGTATTCAAAAAGAAATTGAAGAAAAGAGCAATCAAGTTGAAACGATAAATTTAAAAGAACTATCAGACGCCTTGCGAGGCATCCAATCGTCGGTCGTGGAAGTTGAAAAGATGATAAACCAAGTTGAATACAGAAGAAATAGAGCGTTTGAAAGAATCGGCGAGATAGAAAGGGAAAAAGACGAGATTGAAAAAGAGATTGAGAGATTAACGGAAATTTTATCTAAACTTGAAAACGAAATTTCAACGCTTGAAAAGGAAAAAGAAGAAATTGAATATCAACTTTCAATAGCGACATCAGAATTTGAAATGCTTGAGAGGGAATGGAGCATAAAAGCTGAACATGTTTCAGAACTTAACATTAAACTTGTTTCCCTTGAAAATGATGAAAAAAATCTTGAATCAGAGATAAAACGGCTTGAGGATGAACTTGTACGGAACTCGGTGAAAATTAATGAGTGTGAAATTGAAATTGAAGAAAGCAAACTTCAGGTTGAGAATATTGAATTCAAACTGGTTGAACTTGGAGAAAAACATGATCTCCTTGAAAATGAGGTTTCAATGCTTCGCGAGAGATTGAAGGAGGTTCAATCTCAGCACAATGCTAAAATAGTTGAAATCCAATCGCTTGAGAGAAAAATAAAGGACGAAAGAGCTAAATATGAGGAATATGTTAGCGCAATGCACGATATTGAAATGAAGATAAACGAGGTGAAATTGAGAATGCAAAATTTAAGGGAAAGAGCGAAGGAAGAGTATCAAGTGGAACTTGAATATAAAGAATTTGAAGACTATAATATCGCAGTTTTAAGGGAAGAAGTTGAGAATTTGAAAGCGAAGCTTAAACTTCTCGGACCTGTGAACTTGCTTGCGTTTAATGATTATCAGGAGGAAAAAAAGCGACTTGAATTCTTGATTTCGCAGAGAGACGATTTGCTTGAGTCCGAGAAAACGCTTAAGGAAACAATTAATGAAATTAACACAACCGCCGAGAAAAAGTTTCTTGAGACATTTGAAAAAATAAGGGAGAATTTCAAAAGAACATTTGAGACGCTTTTCGGACCTGATAGCGAAGCGGATTTGAAACTCGTCCCGGATGAAAATGGCAACATTGATCCGCTTGAATCAAAAATAGAAATAATGGCGAAGCCGAAGGGAAAGAGATTGCAATCAATAGATCTTTTATCTGCAGGAGAAAAAACCTTAACTGCTATTGCACTTCTTTTCGCAATTTATCTTGTGAAACCAAGTCCATTTTGTGTTTTAGATGAAGTTGATGCACCGCTTGATGATGCAAACATTGACAGATTTATAAATCTTTTGAGGAGCTTCTCAAGTGATACACAATTTATAATAGTCACACATAACAAGAAAACTATGGAAGCAGCTGATACGCTCTACGGTGTAACCATGGAGGAAGAAGGTGTTTCAAAGATCGTTTCGGTAAGGTTCAAACAAGAGGTTGAAAGATAAACATTTTCACAAAGAAAATAACTTTTGCTGAAATATGAACATAAAAATTTTTTGTGATTTTGACGGGACGATAACAAAAAACGATGTCGGAGATCTATTTTTTGAGACATTTGGGGATAAAGATTATTACGCTTCATTGGTTGAAAAATGGCGCGATTATGAGATCTCGTCCAAAGAGATGTGGGAGAAGATCGCAGAGAAGGTAAAGGTTGAAAACGGAGAGGCGGAAAATTTAATTTATTCACAGGAGATTGATCCACATTTTATTGATTTTGTAAAATGGGCTAAAGAAAAGGGAATTGATATTTTCATCCTGAGCGATGGATTTGACTTTTACATAAAGCGAATCCTTGAGAAACACGGGCTCGCTGATATTAAATTTTTTTCTAATCGGATGAGGATAGAAAACGGAAAAGTTAAGCTTGATTTCCCATATCCCGATTCAGTTTGTCGTATTTGTGGAAACTGCAAAAGAAATCATATGCTGACGCTTTCCGGAGATGAAGATATAATCGTTTATATTGGTGATGGTTATTCGGATAGATGTCCGGCGGAGTATGCCGATGTTGTTTTCGGGAAAAAGGAACTTTTGAAGTTTTGTAGAGAGAAAAACATACCAGTTTATGAGTTTGAGACATTCAAGGATGTACTTGATCAATTCCAAAGGTTTTTGAGCGGAAAAAAGAAGTTAAAAAAGAGATGGCAAGCTGAACTTAAACGAAGGGATGTTTTTATGAGGGAATAGCTCTCTGATTTGCTTTCGTAATGATTTCGTGATTAAAAAATGGTGAAAACAAAAAATTATTTGTGGTGAAAACTGATTTCAGACAATTGATTTTTTCTTACAGAAGCTACACTCCAATACCTTTTTTGATTTTGATGATCGTATTTGCGAAACCAACTTTGATGAGTTTGCTGATTGGCTTTGTGATCGCATCAATTGGCGAAGCAGTAAGGATTTGGGGAGTTGGATATGCAGGGGCTGAGACAAGGACAACTGGTCCTGTTGGGGGAAGTAAGCTTGTCACCAACGGACCATATGCCTATGTTAGAAATCCTCTTTACCTTGGAAATATGCTCATATATCTTGGTTTCGGAATTATGTCAATGGCTCTTTTCCCATATCTTCAAATAGTTGGCTTTGTATATTTTTTTGTGCAGTATTATTTAATTGTGACGCTTGAGGAGGAGTACTTAAGCAGGGCATTTGCCGATGAATATGCGAGATATTATAAACATGTTCCGAGGTTTATTCCGAGGTTGAGAAAATATGAATTTGCTGGAAATTTGGAATTTAATTTGAACGAAGCTTTGAGATCAGAGCGAAGAACTTTACAATCATTTTTTGCGGTCACTGCGTTGAATATTATCATCTTTCTTGTGAAAAATAATCTTTTGTTTTCATAACTATGCCAAAGCGATTGATGGTCATAGCTGGTGAGGTATCGGGGGATTCGCATGCTGGAAAAGTTATCTGCAAGATAAAAAAGAATTCACCTGATGTTGAAGTTTTCGGGGTTGGCGGAGAGAGGATGAAGAAATGCGGAGCTGAGTTAATTTATGACATATCCGAGATTTCTTTGATCGGTTTTGTTGATGTATTAAAAAGCTTCGGGAAAATAATTGAGTTGGAAAATCTATGCAAAAGCGAACTATTGCGCCGCAAGCCGGACGCAGTTTTACTCGTGGATTATCCGGGGTTTAATCTCAGGTTTGCGAGATTTGCAAAAGAAAATGGATTCAGGGTTTTTTACTATATTGCTCCGCAGGTTTGGGCATGGGGACGAAGAAGAGTTAAAGTTTTGAAAAATTATGTTGATGAGCTTTTTGTGATATTTAGGTTTGAGGAAGAGTTTTTTAAAAAATACGGAATCAAAGCTGAATTCGTAGGTCATCCATTACTTGAAGATTTGAGCTATTCCGAGATGCAGGATGGCATGACTTTTTTGGAAAAATACGGGATTTCAAATAAAAAAATAATTTCTTTTTTTCCAGGAAGCAGAACTCAAGAAGTTAAAATGATGCTTAAAACGATGGTTGAAGCTGGCAAAATGATCAAAGAGAGGTTTGATGTTGAGATTGTTTTCAGCAGGGCTAAAACCATTGATGAAACCGTGATGAAAAATTTGATCAAGGAAGGTTTTAAAGAGTTTAAATTTATTACCGACTCTCATATGTTGTTAAGATTTTCTCATATTGCAGTGGTAAAAAGCGGGACGACATCGCTTGAAGCTGGAATCCTCGGAGTTCCGATGGTAGTTTGTTATAAAACTTCGCAATTTAATTATTTTTTGGGGCGAATTCTTGTTAAAACAGATGTAATTGAAGGAATCGCTCTTCCAAATATAGTTCTTCGCAAAAGGGTTGTGCCAGAGCTACTACAAAATGATTTCACAGCGGAGAAGATTTTTAGCGAGGTCAGCAAGTATCTTGTGGATGAAAATTTATATCATAATGTCAGAAGAGAACTTTTAAAGATCAGGGATCTTCTGAAAATTGATCTTGCAGGAAAAACAACTTCCGAGATAGTTGCTGAAAAAATCCTATCAAAGATATGATGAAAACTTTATTTAGGTTGTGGCGTATTTTGAGATTTTCGTTCCTCCCGCTTTCGTTTTTTTATGGAATCTTGATCGTGTTAAGAAATTTTTTTTACAGCTGGGGGATTTTTAAAATTAAAAAACTTCCACGACCAGTAATTTCAGTTGGAAATATAATTGCGGGTGGGACCGGAAAGACGCCGATAGTTGAATGGATAGGTAAATATTTTTCTTCGCTTGGGAAAAAAGTTGCGATCTTGAGTCGTGGATACGGAAGGAGAACAAAAGGTTTTGTGTTTGTATCAGACGGTGAAAAGATTTTTGCAAAACCAGATGAGTGCGGTGATGAACCGTTTCAAATGGCTTTGAAATCAATTGAAGAGAAACTTGGATGGATCGTTGCCGTGTGCGAAGATAGATATTTAGCTGGGATGAAAGTTCTTGAAAAATTTGCCGTTGATGTTTTCATACTTGATGATGGTTTTCAAAGAAGGGATATTTATAGGGATCTTGATATAGTGATAATTTCTGGGGAAGAAATAAAAGAATTTTTGATCCCTGCTGGTTTGAAGCGGGAGCCATTGAATTCGTTGAAGAGAGCGGATGTGATATGTTTTAGAAAAAATGTTGATGTCCGTAGCTTCAAACCTTACCTAAAAGAAAATTCGCTGCTGCTCAAATTTGATTACGAGCTTCTTGAAATACGAAAATTTTTTGATTATATTTTAAACAAAAATGAACTTTTAGGCAAAAAAGTAGTGGCCTTTTCAGGCATCGGAAAACACACGAATTTTATAAAACTATTGAAAGACAATAATTTTCAAGTCGTAAAGGAGTTTGAGTTCCCAGATCATCACTGTTATAGCCACCGAGATATTCAGAAGATAGTTGATTCTATTGGTTCAACAGGAGCAGATTTTGCTATTACGACTGAAAAAGATTTTGCAAGGTTATTTGAGATGAAAGAATTGAAAGATTTTCCGTTTTTTTATACAAAGATAGAGGTCAGGTTTTTGGATGCTGGTGAGAATTTAAAACAAAAGCTTTTGGAACTGGTTTAAATGATAAAGGTGGGGGTTTCTTATTGTGATACTAATTTGGAAAATTACATCAAATGGTTGAAGATGGCATCGGTTGAGGTTGAGCCAGTTATCTTGTCTTATAAAGAACTTAACTCAGATGACTTGAAACTTTGCGATGCTCTTCTTCTCACAGGTGGGGATGATGTTCATCCGGAGTTTTACGGTGAGGTGGAGAGAGAGGGTGATAGATATAATCGTGATAGAGATTGGTTTGAGTTTAAACTACTTGACATAGCTTTTGCGAAAAATTTGCCAATCTTGGGAATCTGTAGGGGATTGCAATTAACAAATGTTTACCTTCGCGGGAGTTTGATTTTTGATATTCAAACGGTTATAGGGACAAATCATCGTAAAGATGAGAAAACAAATGAAGATAGATTGCATAATATCTTTGTTCTTGATGATTCAAAGCTTTTCAAGATCGTTGGTGAAAGAGAGGGAGTTGTAAATAGTAGTCATCATCAATCTGCTGATAGAATTGGAGAGAATTTGCGTGTCAGTGCAAAGTGTGATGATGGGGTGATTGAAGGGCTTGAATGGGCTTATGATGATAGATTTGTTTTGCTTGTTCAGTGGCATCCGGAGAGAATGAGGAATTTTGAAAGTGCTTTTTCAAAGAACATACTTGAGGCATTTATCAATTCAATTATTCAAAAATAAATTTTGGAGGTTGAGGTAATGACGAAAAAATATGTGTATTTTTTTGGTGGCGGTAAAGCCGAGGGAACGGCTGATATGAAGAAACTTCTCGGAGGTAAAGGTGCAAATCTTGCTGAGATGACGAACATTGGATTACCTGTACCACCTGGATTTACAATCACGACTGAAGTTTGTAGTTATTATTACAAACATAATCAAACTTATCCAAAGGGGCTTGAAGAACAAGTTAAAAAAGCACTTGCGAAAGTTGAGAAATTAGTTGGAAGAAAATTTGGAGATCCAAAAAATCCACTTTTAGTTTCCGTTAGATCTGGTGCTCCCATGTCAATGCCTGGAATGATGGACACGATCTTAAATCTCGGTTTGAACGACGAAACTGTTAAGGGATTAATTGAACAAACGAAAAATGAAAGATTTGCTTGGGATGCCTACCGAAGATTTGTCCAAATGTATGGCGATGTCGTCCTCGGTTTGAAACCTGAAACTAAAGAAGAAAGAGATCCGTTTGAAGTTTTAATTGAAGAGAAGAAAAAAGCAAGAGGAGTTGAACACGATGTTGAATTAACAGCCGAGGATTTGAAAGAGCTCGTTTATGAGTTTAAGGAATTGATAAAGAAAAGAAAAGGAGTTGATTTCCCCGAAGATCCTTGGGAGCAGCTTTGGGGAGCAATTGGAGCTGTTTTTAGATCGTGGATGAATCCAAGAGCCGTTGCATATAGAAAGATATACAGCATCCCAGATGATGTTGGCACCGCTGTTAATGTTCAAACGATGGTTTTCGGAAACATGGGTGAAGATTCAGGTACTGGTGTCGCATTTACGAGAAATCCTGCGACTGGTGAAAATGAATTCTATGGTGAGTTCTTGATGAACGCCCAAGGTGAAGATGTCGTAGCTGGAATAAGAACTCCTTTGCCGATTTCAAAACTGAAAGAAGTCATGCCGCATGTCTATGAACAGCTTCTTGAGGTTAGGAAGATCCTTGAGAGCAGATTGAAAGATATGCAAGATATTGAATTTACCATAGAGCGTGGAAAACTTTACATGTTGCAAACACGCGCTGGGAAGAGAACAGGTTTTGCTGCGATAAGAATAGCGGTTGATATGGTTGAGGAAGGTTTGATAACAAAAGAAGAAGCTTTGTTAAGGATAGATCCAGATTCATTGAATCATCTTTTGAGGCCGATTTTTGATGCCGTTGAAAAGGAGAAGGCAATTAAAGATGGTCGTCTTCTTGCGAAGGGATTACCTGCTGGACCAGGTGCAGCTACCGGTAGAGTTGTCTTCCATTCAGAGGATGCTGAGGAGTGGGCAAGAAGAGGTGAAAAAGTTATTTTGACAAGAATTGAGACATCACCTGATGACATAAAAGGAATGCATGCTGCCGAAGGAATTCTCACATCGCGTGGTGGTATGACATCGCACGCAGCGCTCGTAGCAAGGCAAATGGGTAAAGTTTGCGTCGTTGGATGTGGCGCGCTTGACATTGATTATGTCAAAAAGGAAATGAGAGTTAATGGACAGGTTATAAAGGAAGGGGATTACATCTCAATTGATGGTTCAACGGGTGAAGTTATACTTGGTAAGATAACCACAAAGCCGAGTGAGGTTTTGCAAGTCCTCGTGGAAAAAACACTTGATCCTGAGCAAGCACCAGTATATAAGCAATTTGAAAAATTAATGAAATGGGCCGACGAGGTAAGGAAATTGAGGATAAGAACAAATGCCGATCTACCAAAACAAGCAGAGATCGCAGTTGCATTTGGAGCTGAAGGAATTGGGTTGACAAGAACTGAACATATGTTCTTTGAAGGAGATAGGATCATCTCAATGCGAAAGATGATACTTGCTGATACAAAGGAAGAAAGGGAACAAGCTTTGAACGAGCTTTTGCCACTTCAAAGGCAAGACTTTTATGGGATTTTCAAGGTTATGGGTGATAGACCTGTAACAATAAGAACACTTGATCCACCGCTTCATGAATTCTTGCCGCATACTGACGAAGAGATAAAAGAATTTTCTGAAAAAACAGGAATACCAGAGGAAAAGATTCGCAGGAGAATAGCTGAGCTTAAGGAATTCAATCCAATGCTTGGTTTCAGAGGTTGTCGTCTTGGAATCGTCTATCCTGAAATTACGGCGATGCAAACGAGAGCCATAATTGAAGCTGCTTGCGATGTCGCAAAAGAAGGAATAAATGTTAAACCTGAAATAATGATACCTTTAGTCGGTCATATAAACGAGCTTAAGAATCAGGAAAAGATCGTGCGTGAAATTGCTGAAAAAGTTATGGAGGAAAAAGGAATTAGGGTTGAATATTCGGTTGGGACAATGATTGAGGTTCCGAGAGCAGCGATAACTGCGGATGAGATAGCCACAGTTGCGGAGTTCTTCTCGTTCGGAACGAATGACTTAACGCAAATGGGAATGGGACTTTCAAGGGATGATTATGAGAAGTTCATTTACAAATATCTTGATTTTGGGATTTACGATAAAGATCCATTCCAGACAATTGATGTTAAGGGCATCGGTGAATTGATGAGGATTGCGGTTGAGAAAGGTCGTTCCGTAAGGCAGAATCTAAAGGTTGGAATTTGCGGCGAACATGGTGGAGATCCTGCAACAATTGAGTTTTGCCACAAGATCGGGCTTGATTATGTGAGTTGTTCACCTTATCGCGTGCCAATTGCGCGTCTTGCTGCTGCAAGAGCTGCGTTGTTGTATGATGGAGTTAAGAAATCAACCGTTGCAAAAAAAGCAGTTAAAAAGACCAATAAGACAGGTAAGCAGAAAGCAAAGTCAAAGGTAAAAGCAAGATAAAGTCAAGGCGGGGGATTAACGCCCCCGCTTTTAAATTTTAAAAATAAGCGCAAGAGAGCCTTATGAAACTTTCAGATTTCAATTATCAATTGCCAAAAAATTTAATTGCGAAGTATCCAGTTGAGCCAAGGGATAGCTCAAGATTGCTCGTAATTAATAGGAAAACGAAAACTTTTGAGGATAAGGTCTTCACCGATATAGTTGATTATCTTGAGGAAGGCGATTCACTTGTTTTAAACAAAACTAAAGTTTTCCCAGCAAGGTTAATTGGTAGGAAAGAGAAGACGGGTGCAAAAATTGAAATACTTTTGCTTCGTGAGCTTAATCCTGAAGAACATCTTTGGGATGTCCTCGTTGAGCCAGCTCGCAAGGTTAGGATTGGAAACAAGATATATTTTGGTGATAATAACGAAGTGTATTGTGAAGTTATTGATAATACCACATCCCGTGGTAGGACATTGAAATTTCATTACGAGGGCGATTTTTTCAAATTCATAGAAAAATATGGACAAGTTCCGCTTCCGCCTTACATAAAGAGACAACCAGAGGAAGCTGACAAAGAATGGTATCAAACTGTGTATGCGGAGGTAATTGGATCAGTTGCAGCTCCAACTGCTGGGTTACATTTCACTACAAGATTGTTGAAAAAGATTGAAAAAAAGGGAGTTAAAATTGTCCCGATTGTCCTTCATATTGGGATTGGGACATTTAGAAAAGTTGAGGTTGAGGATTTAAGTAAGCATAGAATGGATTCTGAATATTTTGAAATCCCACCAGAAAGCGCTCGCTTAATAAATGAAACAATAGACAATAAAAAAAGCGTCGTCGCTGTTGGAACAAGCGTTGTCAGGGCGCTTGAATCAAGTGTAACTGCGGACGGACATGTGAAACCTTATAAGGGGTGGACGGATAAATTCATTTATCCTCCATATGATTTTAAAATCGTGGATAAACTTATAACTAATTTTCACGCACCTGAGTCAACTCCGCTTATTCTCGTTGCTGCTTTTGCGGGGCTTGATCTTTTGATGCAAGCTTATAAACACGCGATCAAAAATGGTTACAGATTTTTAAGCTACGGTGATGCTACGCTTATAATCTAAAAACTAATCCCATCTATTTTCTTACATGCGAACCTTTGTCTTCATTGCCATAAATCTTCTGCTAATCATAGTTTTTGCTTATCTTATTCGCAAGAAAAATTTGCTAAGTTATTTTGATTCAGGGCGTTGGTGGATAACATGGTTTGCGGTTTCAATAATAACATTGATGGATGAGTTAACATCAATTTATTACGCTCCTTTTGAAGCATATAGGTTTATCGGAATAAAAGCGATCATCTATATTGCTCTCACTTCTCTTTTCATCCGCTTCTTATCAACAAGGATGGTTGAAATAGCTGAGATACTTGAGGTTCATAACATAAAAGGTGGTGGGGTTTATTCATTTTCGTATCTTGTCCTTGGACCTGTGGTTTCTTTTATTGCGGTTGCGTCAATACTTGTCGTGTATATTTTAACAGCTTCAATTTCAACTGTAAGTGCCGTTGAAAATGGCCTTGCTTTTGTATCAATACCGTCGCATATTAAGTTCCTGCTTAAAATCCTTGTCGTTTGGTTCATAGCTGGACTTAACATTCTTGGGATAAGAGAAAACGCAAGGTTTACATTTGCCATTTTCATCTTTGCTTCTTTTGTGCTTTTGAATTTGATAGCTGGCGGATTTTTGAACTTTGGCGATTCATCAATGAGAAAAGTTGAGGAAGCTTTTTCTCTTTTCATTTCTGATATAAATCAACCTTCAATTTTCCAATCTTATGCGAACCTCGTCACTGGGATCGGGAGTTGTATTCTCGCTTACTCTGGCATTGAATCAGTTCTTCAAACAGCTTCGCTTGTTAAAAGTTGGCATGATGTAAGAAAAGCCTACATTTTTCTTGCTTTAACGGTTGGAATAGTTACTCCGCTTATTGCTCTTTTTGCTCTTTCGTCAACTATTGAATTAGAAAAGCATGAAACAGATCTTATTCCAACATTTGCTGAAAGCGTAAATGGTTATTGGTTTGGGATAGTTGTGAGTGCTCTTGCAAGTATAACATTGATAATGGCTGTAAACACAGCAATGGTTGCTTCTTCGGAATTAATAGAAAAAATATGTGAGAGATACAACTTTCAATGGTTGATGAAACTAAATCGTCGTGGTTCCCTTTATAGAATTCACATCTTTAACGCAATTTTTTATTCAATTATACTCTTCATAACGAGCGGTAGTCAGGCAATGCTTGCTGAGATGTATGCGGTTGGACTTGTTGCAAGTTTTTCAATTAACATTGGCTCTCTTGTTATTTACAGATATCGCATGGGAACGAAGGAAATAACATATCACACATCAAGGACTGGGACTTTAATTTTATTTGTCTTGATCTTTAGCATCTTTGTTTACATAGTTATGCATCGTCTTTATGGAGCTTTGCTTTGGTTGTTTATGACTCTTTTCTTTTTGGTTGCTGGATTGAGAATTTCAAAATTTAGAGCTCCGGAGATTCCGATCAGGCGTGTCACGGATAGCCCAATGGATGTGGTCTTTGCGATTATGGATGTTGAATCGGACGAAGTTCATATTCATTTCAAGAGACCAAAAGAAAGCATTGAAAATGTAGATTCAAATGCGATATATGTAAGTTTTTATTCACCTCGGCTTGATAGACCGGAGAGAAGTTTGCCGAGACATTTTTGGATTTCCATTCAACCGAGGACAAACTTGTTTGATATGATCGTTGGTTTGCTCAACACGATAAAATATGAAGTTCCACCTGAAAAGAAAATACACATTCATTTTGGTTGGCCACTTTCATCTTGGCTTGATAGATTATCAACGGGGATCATGGTTTATCACATAATAAGTTTGCCGAGAAAGTTTCCAGAATTTATATTTCACATTGATTACATTGCCGAAAATGAAAAACGAGGAGGGAAAACTTGAAGGTAACAGCTATAATTCCAGCTGGAGGCTATGGAAAAAGAATTGGTGCGGGGATACATAAACAATTAATAGAGATATCGGGAAAACCAATTTTGATACATACTCTTGAAAAATTTGAAACTTGTAAATGCATAGATTCCATAATCATAGCGACCGCGCCCGAGATCTTACTTGAGGTTGAGAAATTGGTGAAAGAATTTAACATAACAAAAGTAGTTGAAGTCACAATAGGTGGAAACGAAAGACAAGATTCAGTTTATAACGCTTTGCAAATTATGGTCTATCATCACACTGAAATTGTCGTAGTTCACGATGCGGTGAGACCTTTTATAACATGTGAAAAGATTTGTGAGGTTATATCGGCTTGTAAAGAGACGGGAGCAGCTATCCTTGCGGTTCATCCCAAGGAAACGATAAAACTTGGGCGCGATGATGGTTTCGTTGAAAAAACGCTTGATCGCAATTTGCTTTGGCTCGTTCAAACACCGCAGGCATTCTATTATACAATTTTACAACAAGCGTATAAAAGAGCATACACTGATTCTTTTTACGGAACAGATGACGCTTCACTTGTGGAGAGATTAGGCATTAAAGTTAAAATAGTTGAGGGTTTATACGAGAACATAAAAATAACAACTCCTGAAGATATTGAATTTGCTAAAATGTTGCTTAGTAGGGGATAAATTTTTTAATTTTATACAGATGCGCCTGTAGCTCAATTGGACAGAGCAGCGGACTTCGGATCCGCGGGTTGGGGGTTCGAGTCCCTCCAGGCGCGCTAAAATTCTGAACAATTGTAAATTATCAGATAAATACATTTCTCGCTTCTACATACAACTTTACATTTTTCAATTACACATTCACAACCGCAAACGGGACAAATTATTTTATCTTTAGATTCTTGCTTTGGCTCGTTGTTGTTTAAAGCATTGAGATTTTCTTCAAACATCTTAAATGTTCATATCTTTTGAAATTAACTCAATATCTCCACCTGATGATGAAGCTTTGATGGTGGTTTCAGAATTTTGTTTCCCGATCCAACCTTTTAGCTCAAAGCTTGATTTCTTTTCAATCCTCGTGGGGAAGTCAACTTTGATATTTCCACCAGATGATTCAAGATCAACATATGCATTTAAGTTTGAGGGAGCGTAAATTGTTATATCTCCACCGGCTGTTGACAGTTTCGTCGTTCCAAGCGGAAGAGCAAATTCAACCTTTACATCGCCGCCAGCTGAAAAGGCAAAGATAGAGCCATTTAATTTGTTAACCGTTATATCTCCACCTGATGATTCAATTTCAATTTTACCTTGGTATTGGCTTACAATTATATCTCCGCCTGCTGTCTTTATTTCGCTATCACCTCTGCAATTTCTGATTCTTGTATCACCTCCAGCTGAAGAAGCATAAATTTCGCCGTTTAACTCTTCAATTTGAATATCTCCACCTGCGGATGAAAGCTCAAAGTTTGATGTAAAATTTTGAATTTTTATATCTCCACCCGATGATTTGATAACAACATTTGACAAACTATCTGGAGCTTTTACAACAAGCTGAGATGCTTCAATCCCCTCCACTTGAAAGAGGTCAAATAAATCGTAAAAATTTAAAATCCTAACTTTCTTTTTTCGCTTTACTTTGATCGTCAAACGATTTTCTTCTTCGTGAAATGAGACATCAAATTCTTTAAGTTTCTGACTCAAGCCTTTCACATAAAAATTAACCTCAATCTCATTTGCATCGTGAGATTGCATTATGACATCTGCTATGCTTGATTCAATGATGATTTCATGTTTGGGGCTTGCTTTGAACGACTTTGAAATTTTCAATTCGTTGGTATCACTAAGTTCTTCTTCCAGCGGGGTTTCCGTTATTTTGATGTTGGAGCAGAGAAGCAAACCGCCAGCAAAAATAAAACCAGTTAAGATGAAAATCAAAAATTTTACATTCATCATTTTGTGAAACTTTTGTTTTTCTACTTGCTGAGATACGAGAATTATTCTGTAATGTTTCAATTATTTTTTCACTTCGCTGGCGGTTTTGAAGGTATGGAGGAGCGCATCTACTTGGATAACGAGTTTCTTCTTTTCATATCTCGGAGCGAAAATAGAACCATCAATGAAATAGATTCGCTTTTGAGTTGAGTCGTAAAAAACATAAGAAACAAAAGGACCTCCACCTGTGAAGTCATTAAACCTCCACAACCCTTGAACCCTTATAGCGTATCTTCCATTGAAATTAACTGGGAAAAAATAGAGATGTTTTATGCTTTCTGGATCGTCTGCTATCACAACCCAGGCGTCGTCTCGCGTTGTTCTGTAAAACTTTCTCGTTATCTCGTTTCTTTTCTCGGCTATCCATACTTGATTGAAAAATCTATACGGTTCATATACAGAATCAATCCAATGAACAAAGATAAACCTTTCCATATCCTCAGGTGTCCTTCTTCTCAACCAAACAAATTTTTCTTGTGCTGAATCTTTAGCGATATAGTAATCATGCTGAACAAACATCGTCCATCCGTATTTTTCAAGGAAATATCTTTCAATGTCTTTTTTGTTATGCCCTTCTGAAATGATCGCATTTAGCTCACGATCAAAGAATTCATCCCTGAAATAGAGATAAATTTCGTTTCTATCTTTTGTTAGGCGTCTTAAAAGCGTCTCCTTATCTTTTGCGACAAGGAAGAGAACAATTTGACCTTTGCTCCATAGGTCTTTCTTGATGAATAGATATGCTGAATCCTTTTCAACAAGTTCTTTGGAAACGGGGTCAAGCATATTTTGGGTGTATAAGCTGATTTCACCTTTGTCGTCAAGTGTGGAAACAAACATTAAATTCTTTTGGTATTTCAATTTGTCAATGGAGTAGATTTGAAACTCGGGCTTTATTATGAACAAGCTTTCTGGTTGTGGTGTGTAAAGTAATCGGTGAAATACGGATTTCAAAGGTCGCTCTATTTGTGCATAGAGGGATGAGTCAATATAAGTTATGATCTCTGTTTCATCGCCTGTAGCTTTAGGTTTGAGATTTGAACACGAAATTAAAAAGAGGAAAAGAGGGAGAAAAGCGATGATCTTTTTCATAACAGGTGGAAAAAATTTATTTTAAAAAGTAAAGGTCAAGGTTTGGATAAAAAATTAGGTAAAGGATCCACATCGTCGCCCCTATGCTTACGGGAATTAAAAGGTTATCATCAACTTTGAGGTTAATTGATGCAGCTTCAATAATCCCACCAACTATAGCAGACGCCATAGTTATTATGTATTCACCTGGCAAATTTTGGACTTTGGGGGCAAGTAGGACAACTGGAACTGCAGCTAAAATGAAAGCGATCGTCCCTTCAAGTGATTTTTTGAAAAATTTATGTTTTCCAAATTTTCTACCGAAAACTGCAGCGCTTGCATCTGAGAGTATGAGTATTGCGAAGGCATTTATCACTATAAACTTTGGGAAGATAATTACGCAAACAAGTGCGGAGATGAAAACCCAAGTCGCGCCATTTAGATTTTTTACTTTATGATCCCTTTCGTGTTGGCGTAGAATGAAACCAAAGAACTTGTAAAAAAGTTTTTGAACGGTGGGGTTGTAATATCTTATAATATCAACTGTGAGGAAGCCAAGGGTTAAAACGATTAAAATTTTTATCGCTAAATCGCGGGGTGTGAAATAATAGATCACAGGGATTAACATTGAAAACTGATGTATCGCCTTGCGGATATACTCGGCTTTGTAATTTCTGTCTATGTTTTTGTTGAAATCAATTATGGCTTCGGAATAGTCGGGGACTTTAGATATCTCATTAATTCTTTGGTTCAGTGTTTGCAGATACTCTTGTAGAAGTTTCATTTTGACCATTCACTTTCTTTTGTATAGGTGGTAGCTCCTCTCCTTTTATAACTTTATCTATTTCATCACCTGTCAGTGTTTCTCTTTCAAGTAGCGCATTTGCAAGGCGATGAAGTGCATCTATGTTTTCAAGTAAAATTTTTTCAGCTCTTTCCATACAACTTGTGACTATTCTCTTGACTTCTTCATCTATCAATATCGCAGTTTGTTCACTATAATTTTGGTGTCTGGTTATTTCTCTTCCGAGGAAAATTTCCTCTTCTTTTGTACCATATGTCAAAGGACCGAGTCGTTCGCTCATTCCCCATTCGCATACCATTTTCCTTGCGATTGTTGTTGCTTTTTCAAGATCATCCGCTGCACCGGTTGTTAGCGAATTAAAAATTATTTTTTCCGCTGCTCTTCCACCGAGAGCATATGTTATTATCGCTTCAAGGTATTCTTTTGAATAAGTGTGTCTTTCATCAATTGGTAGATAGGTTGTAACTCCAAGAGCTCTGCCACGAGGAATTATCGTAACTTTGTGAACTGGATCAGCTTCTGGCAACATTTTCGCAACGAGGACATGACCTGACTCGTGGTAAGCTGTTACTCTTTTCTCACGCTCTGATATTGCGACATTTTTCCTTTGAATTCCCATCATAACCTTATCTTTCGCTTCTTCAAAGTCCTGCATTGTCACAAGATCATGATTTTTTCTTGCAGCAAGAAGTGCAGCTTCGTTTACAAGGTTTGCGAGATCGGCTCCGGAGAATCCTGGTGTTGATTTTGCGATTACCTCAAGATTCACATCTGGAGCTAGAGGTAATCTACGCGTGTGAACTTTAAGGATCTCAAGTCGTCCTTTTACATCAGGTCTGTCAACAACGATTTGTCTATCAAATCTTCCAGGTCTTAAGAGTGCTGGGTCAAGTATATCAGGTCTGTTGGTTGCAGCGATTACAATTATTCCGCTGTTTTCTTCAAAACCATCCATTTCAACGAGAAGTTGATTCAAGGTTTGCTCTCTTTCATCATGTCCTCCACCGAGCCCTGCTCCTCTATGTCTTCCGACGGCGTCAATTTCATCTATGAAAACAATGCAAGGAGCAAGTTTTTTCGCTTGTTCAAAAAGATCTCTAACTCTGCTTGCTCCGACACCAACGAACATTTCAACGAATTCAGCACCACTTATTGAAAGAAATGGCACACCTGCTTCCCCTGCAACAGCTTTTGCAAGTAGTGTTTTACCAGTCCCAGGCGGTCCAAGCAATAAAACTCCCTTAGGAATCTTGCCACCAAGTCGCTGAAATTTTGCTGGATCTTTGAGGAATTCTATTATTTCCTTTAATTCTTCTTTAGCTTCGTCAACGCCAGCGACATCATTGAATGTAACTTTGGGTATGTTATTTGTCACGATTCTTGCTCTACTTTTTCCAAAAGTGAAAATGTTTCTTGTCGTAGTTCCCTGCATTCGCCTGATTATCAAAAACCATACGAAAATCAGCAATATCCATGGAATTATGCTTAAAAGCGCGTTTAGCCATTGATCGCTTTCTTTAACGAAATTGAACTTGATCCCACGGCGTGTCCATTCATCTATCACTCGCGAATCCGAGGCGTTGGGTAAAAATACGACGAATTTATCACCTCTTACTTTTTTCCCATCAACAGTTATCATTTCCTCCGGCTCTTTAAGAACGCCATGAAAATCAAAGTTATTCACATCTGTTTTCTTTACTATTGCTTCTTTGATCTTACCTGCTTTTAGAAATTGTTGGTATTGGTCAAATGTAATTTCATATTCATGTTTTTGATTTCCTCTGAACCAAACCATAAGTGCGAAAACAGCGGAGATAATTATCAACCAGCTTAAAATCACTCTTGTGACTTTTCCCCAGTTGAAATCATCGTTATTGCCGTTATCCATTTGAGGTTTTCTCATTTTTCTATCGTTTTTAATGAATTTGTTATCATTTGAATTTAAAAATTGCCTAAACATTTTTCAAAACCTCCAAGCAAAAGTTTATTTTTGTGAATCAATAACATAGATCGCCTTTAAGTTTCGTCCTTTCTGGGCGTAATCAAGACCGTAGCCGATAACGAACTCGTCACCTATTTCAAATCCAATATAATCAATTTTGAAGTCAATTTGAACTCTGTTCTTTTTATATAACAACGAAACTATCCTTAAAGATTTCGGGTTTTTGAGCATGATCAAGTTTTTGATGAACTTTATTGAAAGCCCAGAATCAATCACATCTTCAACTACGATTATATCTCTTCCCGTCACTTGGCAATCAAGATCTTTCAAAAGTTTTACATGACCTGAGGAAATTTTTTCGTCTCCGTAGCTTGAAAGTTTAAGGAAGTCAACTTCGCAGTCAATTTTAACTTCGCGAATCAAATCAGCGAAAAATATGATTGAACCATTTAGGACTCCTATGAAGATCGGCACGCTTCCTGCGTAGTCCTTGCTTATTTGTTCGCCAAGTTCTTTTACTCTTCTTTTTATTTCCTCTTCGGTTATTAAAATTTTGAACCTTTCGCCGTTGATATAAATTATCTCATCGTTCATTGCTCTGTAGAATTGGTTTTGGATGAAATTCAATTTTTAAAATTTTTTGTGTTGAATCAGTTATTTTAAATCTGTCGTCAAGACGAAGTCCACAGACCCAAACGATCTTCCCTTCGGATTCAAGCACAAGGATTTTTTTCTTGTCATAAACAGGTATTTTAAGGTCAATAAGAAAGTCGCTAATTTTTTTTCTTCCTTTCATCCCAAGTGGGACAAACCAATCGCCAGGTTGCCAATTTCTCAAGATGAGTTCATCAGCTATAAGGTCAGCGTCAATGTATTCAACTTGCGAATCGCGATTGAATTGAACTTCCTCTTTTTTGACAAATTCGGATGAAAATATAAAAAAGTTAGTTTCAAACTTTTCACCGGGATGAACATAAGTGTAGATCTCGGTTTCGGCAAATTCAGGTTTTCGCAAGAAGACGAGATATTGTCTATCTCTGTAGACGTAAAGATTTTTTGAGATCGCAATGGAGCTACCGGGAGTTGAATCAATTAAATTAAGCACTGCGAGAACTTTTGCAAAGTCAATCCTTTCATTGAAAAATGTCTCAATCGCTGAGATTATAACACTTTCTTGGATGAAGAAAAGATAGCTTTTCAACCTGTGAATGTCAATTAGGACTTTTCCGGGATTTTCCTCAATTGTGATGAAATTTATAATTTTTGATACCTCATAGCGTACAAATTCGCTTAGCTCCGAAAATATCTGTGCAGTTCGGTTAAGAGTTTCAATGATTGCAGGGTTTATGTTTTCACTTATTAAAGGTAAGAGTTTCAAGCGTATATAGTTTCTTCTGTAAGCTGTTTTGAAGTTTGATGAATCAATTCTATATGGTAATCCTTTTTCAGAGGCATATGTTTCTATTTCGTCTCTCGTTGCGAATAGAAGTGGTCTTATTATGTTTCCTCTTTTTACCTGTATCCCGGCGAGTCCGCTTACTCCGGAACCGCGGAAAAGATTTAAAAGAACTGTTTCAGCATTGTCATTTGCATTGTGTGCGATTGCAATCTTATCAAAACCTTTAAGCAATCTAAGTGTTTCAAAAAAGTTATATCTTAATTCTCTTGCTCCTTCCTGAATTGAAATTTTTTTGGTTTTACAGTATTCTCTTGTGTCCTCGCTTCTAACATAACATTCAAGGCCAAGCTGGGAAGCAAATGCTTTAACAAAATTTTCATCTTCGTCTGATTCTTCTCCTCTCAACTTGTGGTTGAAATGGGCAACGATGAGTTCAAGTTTAAGTTGATTTTTCAGTTCGTTTAGAAGATCAAGTAAAACTATAGAGTCAACTCCTCCGCTTACGGCGACTATGATTTTATCTTTGGGTGAAATAAGCTTATTCTTTTGAATAAATTCACGGAAGCGATTTATAAAATCTCTTATCATCTCAGCTGTGTCAGATATTCGGTTTATATAAAAAAACCTTTCAGTCATTGCGGGACTGAAAGGTTTCACTTTGAAATTGTAGCGGGTGAGGGACTCGAACCCCCGACACGCGGATTATGATTCCGCTGCTCTACCACCTGAGCTAACCCGCCACATGGGTTGAGTTCTATAAAAATATAAGGATTTAGATAAAAAAAATCAACTTTGAGGCGAAATCGTTTTCGGTTTTCAATGTTTATCTCAATTTTTGAATTAAGTAAACACCGACCCTCTTGACAACTTGAGGTTTTTATATTATATTTAAGCAGAAATGTGTTCTCCAAAAAATGGGAACTCAAACTTAAAATGGAGGCAAATTATGTTAAGAAGGTTACTTCTTTTTTATTTGTTTTCACTTTTGATTGTTGGGGTTGCTCTTGCTGGTGAGACGGGGAAAATTCGTGGTAAAGTTGTTGACAAAGAAACAAAAGAACCCTTACCTGGAGTAAATGTTGTTTTAATTGGCACGGCTTATGGTGCTGCTACCGATTTGAAAGGCGAATATGTAATAGTTAATATCCCAGTTGGCACATATGATGTAAAGGCGTCGTTCGTTGGATATAGAGCTGTTACCATAAAAGGAGTGAGGGTTTTGCCTGACTTTACAACTGAGGTTAATTTTGAGTTGCCGAGCGAAACAATTCAACTTGAGGAGGTCGTTGTTACAGCTGAAAGAAAGTTAATACAAAAAGATGCAACTTCAACAGTCACAGCAGTAACTGCACAAGAAATTCAATCAATCCCTGTTAATTCATATCAAGAGGTCATGATCTTAGCTCCTGGCGTGGTTCAAGCGAATAACGGGGGACTTGGAGGTGGAGATGACGGAATACATGTTAGAGGTGGCAGAACACATGAAGTTAGTTATGTAGTTGATGGCATTCGCGTTGACGATCTTCTCTATGGTGGGTCGGCTCTTGATGTGTCCAGACTTGGAATAGCATCGGTTTCAATTTTATCTGGGACATTTAATGCTGAATACGGACAAGCGCAATCGGCAGTTGTTAATATCGTAACTCAAGAGGGTGGTTCAAAGTTTTCTGGAAATTTAAGGGTTGGGACAGATCAGTTTGGGAAACTTGGTTGGAAAGATAACGATTGGGGGACATTTAGAGGGGAATTTTCATTAAGTGGTCCTGTTGTTCCAGGGAAGGACTTTGCGACATTCTTCATCAGTGGAGATAGGTCTTTTACTAGAACCTATTTAAACAGATTCACAGGTCCAACATATAAAACTCCCGGTGGAAGAGTGATACAAAATACTTATGAAAATCTTGGCTTTTTTGATAGTAGGGTTAGAGGAAACGCAAAGTTCACATTGAAATTCTTTGAAAACTTGAAAATTCGGCTTGGATATGCTGTGACCAATAGAAAGAACAAAGGATATGACCATTACTTTAAATACCAATATCTTTTGAAAATGAAAGATCCAAGTTTACCGGAGTTTCAAGGGACGAACTATAGAACCAGCACTCTTTATTCGGCGCATCTAACGCACGCTTTGAGTGGAAATACTTATTATGAAGTTAAGTTTTCACAGTTTAACACAAGATATAAGTTCTACATTTACGAGGAACAGCTGAAGGGAGATTTCTCAAGAATATTTACGCCAGTTAGAGGGAATAATTTATTTGATTCAACATCTAACTACGAGTTCGGTGGTCCTTACAGGGCGACTTTGTGGTTAAAAGATGCTTTGAAAATGGGATTCCCACTTTATCGTGATTATGTCATTGGCAGTGATACGATCAAAAAAGGAACAAGGTTAACTCCTGAACTTATCGCAAGATTGAGACAAGCAGGGATTGATAGGGTAGATGTTTGGGCTATTTCAATGGATGATTATGTTCAACATTACTTTGTTTTAACAAATACATTTTCAGCAAGTTTTGCCAGCCAAATTGACAGATATAACTTTATTAAGTTCGGTTTTGAATTCAAACAGTATGACCTTAGCGACTGGTGGATAAGCGGTATAAACAGCTATTGGGATCACCTTGATACACTACAGCCCGAAGATACGCGTCATTATGAAACAGCTTATTATAAGTTTAGACCTGTTCAAGCAGCTGCTTACATTCAGGACAAAATTGAAATTGAAGATCTTATCATAAACATTGGACTTCGTTTTGATTATTTGAATCCGAAAGCGCCAGATGTTTATAAAGTAATTGATTTAAGGGCATCGGATCCAAACGCTGATATCTCAAAAGTTGGAAATGTTAAACCTAAGTGGCATATAAGCCCAAGAATTGGTTTCTCGCATCCAATTTCCGATAGAGCAAAGATTCATTTCGCATATGGTCAATTTTATCAGTATCCTGATATGTTTTTCCTTTACAGAAGATTTAATCAGAATAATCCGAATTATCCATATCCAAACCTTGCTCAAGGATATGAACCCAGAATCGGTAATCCAAATCTAAAACCTGAGACAACACACGCTTACGAGGTTGGAGCTGATGTAGTTTTGACCGAAGATATTGTTATGAGCATAACTGCATTTTACAAAGATACTTATGACTACATTTCAACAAAGCGTTATTTCAGAGATCCATATACTTATACACAGATTGTGAATCTTGACTATGCAAATTCAAGGGGAATTGAGTTCGCGCTGAGAAAGAGATTGAGCAATCATTACGCATTTCAAATAAATTACACATACTCAAGGGCAGAGGGTAATGCAGATAATTGGGCGACGCATTTCTGGGAAGCTTATACCGCATCCGTAACCGGTTACATTCCACCAAAGAGGACAACAACTCTTGCTTGGGATCAGCCACATACTCTTTCATTTATCTTTAATGTAATTTATGACACTTGGGGATTGAACTTCATTGGTAATTTTGGAAGTGGTCTTCCATATACTCCAACAGATGCAAGGGGAACATATTTGACGGGTGAAATAAATAGCGGAAGACAGCCATGGACTGGAAACATTGATGTCAGAGCTTATAAAACATTCAAGATTGGATTCTTAAACGCCACCCTTTGGGCTGATATCACTAATCTTTTAAACAAGAAGAATGTTTTAAATGTATTTGACGATTCTGGAAGACCTGATTATAGCACGAATCCTGCCATTTCTCCGGAGAACAGGCATAGACCGCATTGGTTTAGCGCACCAAGACATGTTGAAATTGGGATAGAATTAAACTTTTAATTTTTAGTTTGATATCTTAACAATTTCCCGCCACAGGTGTGGCGGGGTTATGTTAATTTTTTTACCAATAAAAATAGGAGTTAAGAAATGAAAAGAGCTACAGAATTTATCATACTACTGCTCTTCACTTTCGGGTTGATTTCAACTGTGTTTGCACAGGTTAAAGAAGATCCAAATTGGATGACAAAAGAAAAATATTATAACACTGTTCTTGCTCCTCAGCGTGGCTTAAAGCCGTTGGCAAAAACACTCGGGCCAGGAGACAGGAAAAGATCAGTTCTTGATGTCGGAAATGTTTGGGCGCGCATATCAAACGCGGCAACGCTCGGATATGACAGGTGGGGACTTTGCTGGGAGTATCCTGCAAGAAGTGGCATAACTTACAGATGGACAATGGCACCGATTGTCGGTGCGAAGAAAAGAAACCCTGATGGAAGCTTCACGAAATTTTTTGCAAGTGGAACTCGTGGAGCTGCAAGATTCAGTGAAGAGGAATATCAACCATTGCCTGGATTTGATGCGGGTTATGTTGATGAGAAAAATAATATCGGAATAGCATTCAGTGATAAACCACAATCTTGGCCAAGAAGATGGCCTTCTTTAAGTGATTTACCAGCTCATGCAAGGAAAATATCATATAGGCAACCGCCGGTTGGTTCTTTGGGATTTCCGGGTGTTCTAAACGGTGAAGTCGTTGCAAAAAGAGAAGCTTACTTCGTTGTCACAGATAATGATCCGGAGTCTGGAAACAAGCCAAAACCAATGGACATTCGCCTTGATGTTTGGGGCTTACAATGGGACGACTTTCTGAACCAAGATTTTATAATTTTTAGATTTGTTCTAACAAACATTGGAACAGACACACTTTATGATGTTTATGTTGGGATTCACGATGATCCAGATTGTCCTGAACAAGGTTCTTATGAATGGACAGATGATTTTGCTGCGTTTATCCCGCCGGGAACAGATGTTGAGGGATATTCACCAAGTGAGGATTCTTTGTTGTGGAACTTTACATATCTTTGGGACGGCGACGATAAAGTTGAAGGTTTAATTGCGTCAAATGTTGGATGGGTTGGATTAAAATTTCTTGAGACGCCGATTAATCCCGCTACGGGTAAGCCAATGGGTATAACAACATTTCAAGTTTTTCCATATAGCGAAGCTCCGCAGACAGAAACAGGTGAATATGACCAAATATCAGCAGGAGTTTCCCCACCTCACAATGTTAATCCTCATCCCAGGGATTGGACACAAACACCGAATTCGTATGGGCCAGATATAACATATGTCGTCGCATCTGGTCCGTTTAATTTACCTCCTGGTGGACAACTTGCTTTCACATTTGCTTCAATACATGCGAGAAATAAACGAGACCTGTTCAAGAAAGCGATGCTTTGTCAATTGCTTTACAACAATAGCTACCGCGCTGCCGAAGCACCACCAGAACCATCTGTTAGGGCAGTTGCGTTAGATAGAATGGTTATTCTATACTGGGACGATCGCTCTGAAAAAGGTATTTATTACAAACCAGATGGGACAATAGATCATATAAATGATAGATTAACTGGAAACAATGCATTTGAAGGTTATAAAATTTACAAGAGCACAGATAGAGGTCAAACTTGGGGTGAAGCTATAATTGATGCATTTGGTCAATTTCAAGGATGGATTCCACTTGCTATTTATGATTTGAAAAATGGCGTTCAAGGTGAATCTGAATCAAGACGACATTTCAACCTTGGAAGCGATGTTGGTATAAGACATTATTTCATTGATAGAAATGTAAATAATGGCTATGAATATTGGTATGCCGTTGTCGCTTATGACCGTGACGATGGTCCTATTCCGCCACTTGAAAATGCAATAAGAAGCTATCCAAAAGAAGGAACAAACACTGTCGCTGTTATACCTGGAAAACCTGCTTCAGGTGTTACGCTTGGAAGCGCTGACAAAGAAGCAAAACATATTAGAGGAAATAGTAGCGTAAAAATACCAATCACTTTGCTTGATCCTAGAAAAACAACTGGTAAAAAGTATACATTAACTTTTAAGCAGGGCAGTACGCCTTTCAGTTTGCTCATGGATTTGAGAGATGAATCCGGCAATTATGTCGTTACGATAAACAGAGATACAATAAAGAACTATCCGTACTTCTATGATCCAGCAATTGACAATGCACTTATGTTTGATGGCTTATATATACCTGTTCAAGATTTGCCACCCGATGTTAACTGGAATGAGGTTGACGATGGGGATAGTGTTCATATTTATGATGCTTTAACAATTGATCAAACTATTGAAGGTGTAAATGCTGGTGCAACAATTGATTCTCTATCAAGAGAAGCATTGTCTGCAGATTATGAAATAAGGATCGTGAATACCCCCGTTGTCTATCCAAGAGTTGGTGCTTCTATAAATCCAACGGGGACAATCACAGCACCTTTTGAGATATGGAATTTGACCACCAACACCAGAGTAAACGCTGCGATACGAGATCGTGGTGCGACTGGATTTAACTGGGGTGATTATGATAGAATCTTTATAATCAATAAACCATATCCAACAGCAAATCCAGGAGCATTCAATGCTACTTCTCTAGCTGATATACCATATAGAGTCAGAATCTATTCCGAGGCTGTTTCCGTTCCACAAGGTGACAAAATAAAAATTGTGACGAACAAAATCTTGACGAAAAACGATGTTTATGAATTTAACACTGTTAAGCAGACAACTACTACGATGACAGCTTCTGATCTTGAAAACATTCGCGTCGTCCCGAATCCATATGTTGTGAGCTCACCTTATGAGACAGGTAAATATGGAGTTCAAAAAGAAGTACAATTCCATCACTTGCCACCGAAAGCAATAATAAGAATTTACAATGTCGCTGGCGACCTTATTAGGGTTATAAATCATGAGGGTGGTTCAATAGCAAGGTGGAACTTGCAGACATACAATGAGCAAGAGGTTGCCTTTGGAGTTTATATATATCACATTGAGGGTTATGACGAGACAGGTAGGAAAATTGGAGAAGTTATCGGGAAATTTGCATTGATCAAGTAAAAAGATTCTCCGCCTCCTTGTGAGGCGGTTTGAAAAATTTTTTGAGAAAATAAAAAATTTGGAGGAAGAAATGAAAAAGTTTCAAATAATTGCGGTTTTACTCTTGATGGTATTTTCAAATTATGCGCTTTCCCAATTTGATAATGTAGGAACCTCGGCAGCAGCTTTCTTGAAAATCCCTGTTGACCCACGAGGTTCATCACTTGCGAGCGCCGTTGTAGCTAATGTAAATGATCCCTCCGCTGTCTATTGGAATCCTGCGGGACTTTCGCAGATGAAAAGAACGGAAATTATGTTTTCAAATACCGATTGGATTGCGGATTTGAACATCGCTTTCCTTTCCGTTGGTGTTCCTCTTGGAAACCTCGGTGCCATTGGTGTCGGGATAACTTACCTTTCAATGGGCGATATGCCGATTACAACCTGGCTTGATACCGAGGGAGCAAGTGGACAAACTTTTTCTGCTTATGATGCCTGTTTTGCGGTTGCTTATTCGCGAAGGTTGACAGATAAGTTTTCAATTGGTGTAAGCGTAAAATATGTTACGGAAACAATTTCGCATTCAACTGCAAGTGCTTTCGCTCTTGACATCGGAACTTTGTATGATACTGGGTTTAGGGGATTGAAGGTAGGTATGTCGTTTACAAATTTTGGCACAAAGATGCGACTTGAAGGAAGAGATTTGATTTTAAAGGTTGATCCATACCCGACGGCCGGTTCAAATCCAACTGATGTCATCGCAACCCTTAAAACTGAAGAATGGTCTCTACCTTTGACATTTCAAATGGGAGCAACATTTAACTTAATTGAAAGCGAGACATTTAGATTTACGCTCAACGCTGACTATAGAGATGAGCGTGATTATAGAGCGCTCGGACTCGTTGGAGGTGAATTTGCTTTTAGAGAAATGTTTTTCGTGAGAGTTGGAGGAATGAAAAGATACGCAGTTGATGAAAGGCATGGAAAATTCACCTTGAACGCCGGTGCCGGTATAAAACTTGGCATTCCTGGTTCGTCCGTTAAATTGAAATTTGATTATTCATATTCAGATCTATACAGGCTAAAGCAAGCCCACAGAATTTCCCTGGCCGTTGTTTTATAGTGTGAGAACCTACTTTTACTTGCCCGGCTCAGCTTTTATCGCTGAGACCGGGTTTTTTCCTTTTAGAACTTCCTTTCGCAATTTTCGTCTGAAAAATAAAAATTGAAAATCTATGAAAAAGTCAGTAATCATCTTTTTATCTTTTTTTCTCGTCTCCATATCTAATTCAGATGATTTCAAATTCTGGAAAGATGGGATTTACAATCCCGACATACCAACCCCAAAACAAATCCTTGGGTATGAAATCGGTGATTTCGTAACCGAACATCATCAGATGGAACGCTACATTGATGCACTTTCAAAATCATCAAATCGGATTAAGGTTATAAGATATGGCGAATCGTACGAAAGAAGGGGGATGTATCTACTAATTATAAGCTCGCCTGAAAACCTCGCACGGCTTAACGAGATAAGAGAAAATATAAAAAAATTAACAGACCCAAGGATAACTTCCGAAAGCGAGGCGAGAAAAATATCCGAGACAAATCCAATAATTGTTTGGTTGAATTATTCCGTTGACGGTGATGAGACAGCAGCCTTTGAAGCTGGAATTCAAGTTGCTTATCAACTTTGTGCTGGCGAAGATGAAATAACAAAAAAGATTCTTAAAGATGCGATCGTTATAATTAATCTGCCGCATAACCCCGATAGCCATCAAAAAGCTGTTGCTTGGTTCAAAGCAACATTCGTCGGAAAATATGGTAATCCAGATCCTTACGCCTCTGAACATCGTGGTGATTGGAGGATGAAAACAAATTACAACCATTATTTAATTGATTTAAACCGCGATGCTTTCGCTTGTTCACAAATTGAGACGCAGAAAGTTGTAGAACAATTTCATTACTGGAATCCTCAAGTTTTCGCAGACCATCACGGGGAAACAAAAAATATGTTTTTTGTTCCGTATGCTCCGCCTGTAAATCTAAACATACCATCAACTACAAAAAAGTGGGCGAGGGTCATCGGGCTTAATATCGCTCGTGGATTTGACGAGTATGGATGGAGTTATTATACCGAAGAAGTTTTTGATTTACACTATCCTGGTTATTGGGATTCATATCCATCTCTAAATGGCGCAATTGGAATGACATTTGAAACCGACGCCGGTGGTAGAAAAGGATTCCAATTTGAGAGAGAAGATGAGACAATCATTACTTTCAAAGAGGGGATTCATCATCACTTTATCGCCTCAATGAAAACTCTTGAAGCATCAGTAAATCATAGAAAGGAGATACTGTTTGACTTCTATAAGTTTAGACAAACAGCGCTTGAAGAAGCAAAAAGAGAACAATATAAACTCTTCATCATCGTTCCTGACAAGGACAAAGAAAAGACATCAAGATTTATAGAGTTGTGTCTAAGACATGGAATTGAAATCTATGAAGCAAAAGAACCATTTACGAGCAATTCTGCAAGAAGCTATTTTGAAAAATCATCTTCAAAGAAAACATTTAAAAAAGGTGTTTTCATAATCCCGATGTATCAACCTCAAAAGAGACTTTTGAAAACTTTATTTGAGCCAGATACAAAAATTGAGGAAGGATTTCTTAAAGAAGCGAGGTTTGCTTATGAATACAACAAAAAGCTTGGCAAAAATGTCCGACGACTTCCGCTTGGATTTTACGATGTAACTGCTTGGAGCTTGCCGATAACTTGGGGGATTGAATGTTATCTAACGGAAGATTCCGCCAAAGTTAAAATTGAAAAGATAACTCAAAAACCAGTATTTGAGTTCTATATTCCAAATGACACACCAAAATATGCCTATGTTTTCAAATATGACACAGACGCATCTGCTAAGTTATTGGCTAAACTTTTGTCTTTGGATTTCAAAGTCGCGGTCGCATCTAAGTATTTTTATACTGAAACAGGTGATTATTTCCCAAGGGGAACGGTTATTGTTCGGGTTGAGAGGAATAAACATATTCAAGATTTTCATCAAAAGATCAAGAGAATTGCAAGGGAAATTGGAGTAGATCTATATCCTATAAATACGGCATACACGGAGCGCGGGATTGATCTCGGTTCAAATTGGGTAATTGAATTGAAAAAACCAAAGGTTGCAGTTATAACCGAAGAGCCAACTTCTCAAACTTCATATGGAGCGCTATGGTTTCTATTTGAACAAATTTATGAATACGATTTCACTCCAATAAGATGGGATTATTTTTCAAGTGTAGACCTATATCGGTATAATGTAATTGTTATCCCTGACGCAAATGCGAACCAGTTGAAAAATCTGCTTGGTGAAGGTGGTGTTAAGAAATTAAAAGAGTGGATTTCCAATGGCGGAGTTCTTGTGACATTGAAAAACGCCTCTGTTTTCCCAACCTTAAAAGGTGTTGAACTTACAAGCGCGAAACTTCTCAGTGAGGGCGAAAAGGATGAAGATAGGTATGAGGAGGAGAAACCACAAGCTGTTAAAGATACCATAAAACCAAGGGAGAAAAAAACCGCAGAAAGAGTTGAATTTACACCTGGGGCAATTATGCGCGTTAAACTTGACACTTTGCATTTTTTATCGTTTGGCTATGGCGATGAAATCGCTGTGCATATTTATTCAAATTTAATTTTTGAGAAATCAAAAGATGGAGCAAATCCCGGAGTTTTCGCAGATAAAGATGTTCGCATAAGTGGCTTCGTTTGGGAAGATATGGAGAAGAAGTTCCCAGGAAACGCCTACTTAATTGATGAGCCGGTTGGGCGCGGTAGAGTTATAATGTTTGCGGATGATCCAAACTTTCGCCTTTATTGGCTAAGCTTAAACCGCTTGTTTTTAAACTCCATTTTCTTTGCACCAAGTTTTTGAAAAATTTTTTATTGATTTTATATTTAAAAGGGTGGGTGAAGCCCACCCTCTTTGAAAAGAAATTTGAAAAGTCAAGTTTAAGACAAAAAGTAAAAGTTTAAATCATATATGTCTTCCATCGGGGAAAATCCAGGGGTGATTATCTTGAGCCAATTAAACCTAAGGTGGGGGATTGCATATGCGATTAAAAGTTACTCTCACCGCCCAAAACATTCCTACATCAATACCTGTAAACTACAACCACCTTATTTATTCGGAGATAAGGGAAAAGATAAAAAGACATAGCGACGCCTTCAAAGATAAAAGATTAAAGGAGCTCGGAATTTTTAAGGAAAAGTTTAGAGTTTACACATTTTCGTTTCTTCGTTTTAAAAATTTTTTGATAGAGAACGAGGAAATCAAGCTGACCTCCGATGAGGAGTTTAATTTTTTCATTTCATCGCCATTTGCTTCATTTATTGAGGGTATTGCTATCACATTTTTGAGGGAAGGAAGCTTTAAGGTTGGAAATGTCAACTTTATTGTTAGATCAATTGCGAAAATTGATGTTCCAGAGTTCACCAGCGAGATGAAATTTCGGCTTCTTTCCCCTATTGCTGTCGTCAAAAGCCAAACGGAAAAGAAAATTTTTATGACCCCTGATGAAAGCAATTACTTTGATAGGATCAAGGAGGATTTGATAAAAAAGTATTGTTTTTTGCATGGAGAAAAATTGAAAGATGTTGCTTTTGAGATGAGATTTGACAGCGAATATATAAACTCAAAAGGCGGGAAATTTTCAAAACTTATAAAATTTGGGAAAACCAATATAAAGTGTTTTCTTGCGCCATTTATTATAAAAACGGATCCAAGGTTAATTGAAGTTGGCTATGAATGGGGGTTCGGCCATAAAAACCATCTCGGCTTCGGTATGGCGGTAATTTCAGAATAGAAGAGAAATTTCAAGTCTTTCAATGCCTATATCTGTGAAATTTGCATTTTAATTTTCTAAGTATTATATTTACATCGTAGACATACAATGTCCAAAATTAAAATTTGAGTAAAGATGATAGTTTCAAAGACGCTTGATTATGCAGTAAGGACACTGATGTACTTAGGTAAGCAACACGGTAGAGGAGCAGTTCTAATGAAGGAAATCGCTGAGAACCAAAGGATACCTTTGAGTTATTTGGCAAAGGTTATGAGACAGCTTGTGAAAGCAGGTATAGTTTTTTCCGAGTATGGTCCTCATGGTGGATATTCACTGAAGAAATTGCCATCTGAGATCACATTAAGACAAGTCTATGAAGCAGTTGAGGGCGAGGTTAAAATGGTTGAATGCCTTGAGGTCCCGGGCTCGGCTTGTGCTTTTGTATCTTGCTGTGGTCAAGCGGACATATGGCAGGAGGTGGAGAAAAAATTTATAAGCATCCTTGAAGGTATAACAATTCAAGATATAATTTTAAGGGATTGTGTTTATCCAGAAAAATTATTAACAATAAACAAACAGGAGAATAGACATGCCAACACTTGAAGTAAGAGATTTATATGTGAGCGTTGACGGAAAGGAAATTTTAAGGGGACTCAATTTAGTCGTTAACAAAGGAGAAGTTCATGCGTTGATGGGTCCCAATGGTTCAGGGAAAAGCACGCTCGCTTACACTATAATGGGACATCCCAAATATAAAGTTGAAAGCGGAGATATTTTGTTTGAAGGTAAAAGCATACTTGAGATGAAACCTGATGAGAGAGCAAAGTTAGGGTTGTTCCTTGCTTTTCAATATCCTATTGAAGTTCCAGGGGTCACGCTTTTTAACTTTTTGTGGAAGGCGATACAAGCTAACAATCTTGATTCAACGCCTAATCGTGCATCGCAGCTTCCGAAATCGGTCGTTGACTATAAAAAGGAACTTATAGATAGAATCAAAAAATTGAACATGAGCGAAATTTTTATTTATAGACCAGTTGGAGTTGGATTTTCAGGTGGTGAGAAAAAGAGAATGGAGATCTTACAAATGGCTATGTTGAAACCAGTTATTGCATTCCTTGACGAGCCTGATTCTGGGCTTGACATTGATTCGCTTAAAGTTGTCGCAGATGTTGTAAATTCCGTCCGTAACCCAGATATTGGTATCGTTATGATAACTCACTATCAGAGAATTTTGAATTACATCAAGCCAGATTTTGTTCACATAATGCTTGATGGTAGAATCGTTAAATCTGGTGGTCCTGAAATAGTTGAAAAGCTTGAGCAAGAGGGTTACGCTTGGATAAGGGAAACAGCAGCCGAATCGGCTGATTAGAAGAACTATATTGTAAAAACTAATTAAAAGGAGAAACAGCTATGCAGGCAACAAGAAATAGGATAGATATAGATTACACAAAGTATGATTTCAAAGACGAAATAAAGTATGTCTATCAAGCTAAGCGCGGTTTAAGTAGAGAGGTGGTTGAGGAGATCTCATATTGGAAAAATGAACCTGAGTGGATGCGTCGTTTCAGATTGCATTCGCTTGAAGTTTTTTTGAAAAAGCCGATGCCAACTTGGGGCGCTGATCTTTCAGAAATAAATTTTGATGAATATATCTATTACATTAAACCAACAGATAGAAAAGGCAGGTCTTGGGATGAAGTTCCTGAGAAAATAAGACAAACATTTGAACGATTGGGAATTCCTGAAGCAGAAAGAAAATTTCTCGCTGGCGTTGGTGCTCAATATGAATCCGAAGTCGTATATCATAGCTTGCGCGAGGATTTATTGAAGAAAGGTGTAATTTTCACTGATATGGATACTGCTGTTAGGGAATATCCAGATTTGGTGAAAAGATATTTTGGCACTGTTGTTCCACCTGAGGATAACAAGTTCGCAGCTCTTAACAGTGCGGTCTGGAGCGGTGGAAGTTTTGTTTATGTCCCAAAGGGAGTTAAAGTTGATTTCCCGCTTCAGGCGTATTTCAGGATAAATGCGGAAAGCGTTGGGCAATTTGAGCGAACACTAATAATTGCAGAAGAGGGTGCGAGCGTTCATTATATTGAAGGTTGCACAGCTCCTGTTTATAGCGAAGATTCGCTTCATAGCGCCGTTGTTGAAATCATTGCATTGCCAGGCTCACATGTAAGATATACAACTGTTCAGAATTGGTCAAAGAATGTTTATAATCTTGTCACTAAAAGAGCGGTTGCTTATGAAGGTGCTTTTGTTGAATGGGTTGATGGGAATTTAGGTAGTAAGACAACTATGAAATATCCCGCTGTATATCTTCTTGGTAAAGGTGCAAAAGCAGAAATTTTATCAATTGCTTACGCAGGTGCAGGTCAACACCAAGATACCGGTGCAAAGATAATTCACGCAGCGCCTTATACCACAAGCAATATAGTTTCAAAATCAATAAGCAAAGACGGAGGCAGAACAAGTTATAGAGGACTTGTGAAGGTTCAAAAAGGAGCTGTTGGGGTTAAATCAACAGTTAAATGTGACGCTTTAATGCTTGATGAATTTTCAAGATCTGATACATATCCCTATATGGAGATAGAAGAAGAGCTTGTGAGCATAGGACACGAAGCAACGGTCGGAAAAATAAGCGAAGATCAGCTTTTCTATTTGATGAGCAGAGGTTTAACTGAAAGCGAAGCTCTAACGCTTGTCGTTCTCGGATTTATTGAACCATTTGCAAAGGAATTACCGCTTGATTACGCAATTGAACTTAACAAACTTATAAAGCTTGAAATGGAAGGCGCAATTGGTTAAACAAATATCTTTATTGGAGGTGCCACAAATGCCGTTTTTCATAGTTCAACATAAACACGAAACGAACAATTGCCCTGTTCGGAATCCCGAGCTTGCACAAATGCTGTTGAAACATCTCGCGTCGGCGAAGGATTATAAAATTGAAATCCGATCAGAAGGAGTTGTTGATGGCTCACATAGATTATTTCTGTTCGTTGAATCGGATGGGCGTGAAAATGTTGAGAATTTTATGAAACCATTTGCACAGCTTGGAGAAGTTGAAATCTTAAACGCATCGCCTTGTGAAACAGTTGTTGAAAGAGGCGGTTGTTAATTTTCTCAAATTTTTTTAACTTTATCAACGAAAACTAACTCTCAGGAGATAGATTATGTCTGAAGTCATTCTGCCGAATTGTTTGACTCATGAAACTATAGATAAACTTTCAAGTCAAAGAAATGAACCTTTGTGGTTTCAAGAAAAACGCAATGAAGCTTTTGAAATTCTGGACGAGCTGAAACTTCCAGAATCAAAATACACGAAGATAAAGGGATTCAACTTAGAGATTCTAAATCCGTTCCTTTCAGGAAATCCCGAGAAAGTTCTTTTTGACATAAAAAAACTTGGCATTTTTATCGTTCAAGCGAATACCTCAACTGAATATAAAATTTCGCCCGAATATCTCGGCAAAGTTGTTCTGATGCCACTTGCGAGAGCGCTTGGTGAATATGAGGAAATGATTAAAGAGAGGATATTTACAAAGTTTAGATACGACCAAAATAAATTTACCGCTTTACATCTTGCATTTTTAAATTCGGGCGTTTTCATTTATGTCCCCGATGGCGTTGAACTTGATAAACCAATTTACATCGTAAACGAGGTTCAATCTGAGAACGCTGGTGTTTTCTCGCATAATCTGGTAATAGTGGGTAAAAATTCACATGTTACGGTGGTTGAGGAAAATCATTGTTGCCTTGGGAATGAGTACGCAGTTATGACAAATGTAAGCGAGATATTTGGGGGCGAGGGAAGCAATGTTAATTTCATCAGCATAAATAATCTCGGTTATGGGATATACAATTACATTGAGAGAAATTTCATTCCAGAGAAGGACGCAAAGATAAATTTCATTGGCAATTGGCTTGGTAGTAAGTTCACCATTTCAAGACATTCAGCTTTTCTTGAGAAACCTGGTTCGGAATTCAGAGATGTTCAAATTGCCTTTGCCACTGGCTCCCAGCATTTTGATTTAACAAGTTATGCACAACACATAAGCCCGTATACTAAAAGTGATATAGTATTGCGCGGTGTTTCAAAGGATAAAGCAAGAATGGTTTTCTACGGACTTGTTGATATTGAGAAGAACGCTCATGATTCCGATTCATTTTTAAGTGAACATGCCATGCTTTTAAATCCTGGAGCAGGAGCGAATGCGATACCTTCACTTCAAATCAAAAATGCGAATGTTCGCGCTGGACATGCTGCAACGGTTGGACAAATTGATGAAGAACAAATTTTTTATCTTATGACGCGAGGATTAAGCGAAGGTGAAGCAAGAAAAACAATTGTTGAGGGTTTCCTTCTCCCAGCGTTTGATGAAATAAGGATTGACTTCGTTCGCGAAAGAATTAAAGAGATGATAGATCAAAAATGGAACATGTAAAAATAAAATCTCACTTTATCAATGGACGAACTTCAAATGGAAATTCTGCTGGATCATTATCAAAACCCAAGAAATTTTGGGCACCTTGAAAATCCAGACATAGTCCACGAGGAAGGGAATCCGTCGTGTGGTGATCAAATTAGAATTGAAATTAAAATTCAAGACAACAAAATATCAGACATCAAATTTACAGGAAAAGGTTGCACCATAAGTCAAGCTTCGGCTTCAATACTCACAGAGATAGTTAAGGGAAAAACACTTGACGAGATCAAAAAATTCAGCAAGGAAGACATGCTTAATGCTTTGGGGATACCGATAAGCCCAATAAGGTTGAAATGTGCACTTCTTGGTTTAAAGGTTTTGAAAGCTGGAATTTACGGAATTAACACCTGGCCGGGTGAAGAAGATTGAAAATAAATTTTAATCAAGCATGAAATCCGTTAATGAATATATTCAGATCGCAAAAATTGATGAGATTAAAAACGGGGAGTTAAAGGTTTTTGAGGTGAACGACGAATCGGTAATCTTGATAAATTTAAATGGTGAGATTTTTGCGTATAAGAATCAGTGCTCTCATATGGAGCTTGAATTGAACGATGCGGAAATTGATGGTGAGATTTTAACTTGCCCATGGCATGGTGCAAAATTTGACATAAGAACAGGTGCTGTTGTTCGCTTGCCTGCTTCTCAACCGCTTGAAAAGTACGAGGTCAAGGTTGAGGGTGATAAAATTTTTATAAAAATTTAAACAGAGAAAAAATCATGCGGGCACAAAACCAAGAAATTTTAACGGCAAAAATTGACATTGAAAAAATCAGAAACGACTTCCCGATTTTAAACCGTATCATCAATGGCTATCCTGTTGTCTATTTTGATAATGCAGCTACAACGCAAAGACCTAAGCAGGTAATTGATGCTGTTAAAAATTTTTATGAAAATACGAATGCTAACATTCACAGGGCTGTTCACACTTTAAGTTATGAAGCAACCGTTGCTTACGAAGAAGCACATAAGAAAGTCGCAAAATTTATCAACGCAAGATCATGGCGCGAGATAGTTTTCACAAGAAATGCAACAGAAGCGATTAACCTCGTTGCTTATGCCTGGGGATTGACAAATTTAAGAGAAGGGGATGAGGTTGTTGTTACGATTATGGAACATCATTCAAACATCGTCCCGTGGCAATGGCTCAGGAAATTTAAAGGTATAACTTTGAAGTTTGTTGATATAACTGATGATGGATATCTAAAACTTGATGAGTTTGAAAGATTAATAACCGAAAAAACAAAACTCGTTGGTGTTGTTCACGCTTCAAATGTGCTTGGAACAATCAATCCTGTTAAGGAGATAACTCAAATTGCGAAATCAAGAGGAGCTTATGTTCTAATTGATGGGGCGCAGTCGGCTCCACATATAAAAATTGATGTTCAAGACATAGGTTGTGACTTCTTTGTTGCATCAGGACATAAAATGCTCGGCCCGACGGGTATAGGTTTTCTTTATGCAAGGCGTGAGATACTTGAAACTATGGAACCATTTCTTTATGGCGGTGATATGATAAGCACTGTCACAGTTGAAGGCGCAACTTGGAATGAATTGCCGTGGAAATTTGAAGCGGGAACACCAAATATCGCAGGTGGAATTGGGCTTGGCACTGCAATTGATTATCTGCAAAATATCGGGATGGACAAAGTTTTTGAGCACGAGAAAGAATTGTTGAACTATGCTTTTGAAAAGATGGCCGAAATTCCAGATGTTGAGATCTACGGACCGAGGGAGAATCGGCTCGGGGTTATTTCATTCAATATTCGTGGCATACATCCGCACGATATCGCAGGCGTCCTTGATCAACACGGTATCGCTGTTCGTTCTGGGAATCATTGCACACAACCTTTGCTCGCACGACTCGGGGTTGATAACACTGTAAGAGCAAGTTTTTACATTTACAACACATTTGAAGAAGTTGACAGATTTATTGAAGCTTTGAAAAAGTCGGTTAAAATTTTCAAAAGATAAAACTTTTGAACTAATGGCTTTGCGCTTCCCAATATATCTTGATAATCATTCAACCACGCCAGTTGATCCGAGAGTCCTTGATGCTATGATTCCTTATTTCGTCGAAAAATTTGGTAATCCGGCAAGTCGCCAACATCAATTTGGTTGGGAAGCAGAGGCAGCGGTTGAGCTCGCACGAAAGCAAATAGCTGAACTTATCAATGCAAATCCAAAGGAAATAATTTTTACAAGCGGGGCAACTGAATCAATAAATCTTGCCTTAAAGGGAATCGCTTTGGCTTACTCTGAAAAGGGAAAACATATAATCACGACTCAAATTGAGCACAAAGCAACGCTTGATGCCTGTAAACGGCTTGAAAAAATGGGCTTTAAAGTTGATTACCTTCAAGTTGATAAGTATGGGCTTGTTGATCCAGATGAAATTAGGAAAAAAATTACATCGGAGACTATACTCGTAAGCGTTATGTTCGCAAATAACGAAATTGGAACAATTGAACCAATTGAAGAAATCGGTAAAATTTGTGCTGAATTTGGGGTCATATTTCACACAGACGCAGCACAAGCATTAGGTAAAATACCTATTGATGTTCAGAGTTTAAACATTGATCTTATGTCAATGTCTGCGCATAAACTTTATGGACCTAAAGGTGTTGGTGCTTTGTTTATAAAGAAGAAAACACCGAGAATTAAAATAATTCCAATCATTGATGGCGGTGGTCATGAAAGTGGATTAAGGTCTGGAACATTGAATGTGCCAGGAATTGTTGGATTTGGAAAGGCGTGTGAGATCGCAAAAATGGAAATGAACGAAGAATCCGAAAGAGTTAGAAAGCTTCGCGATAAACTTCAATATGGAATCATGAACTCGCTTGAAGATGTTTATTTAAATGGTCATCCTGTTAAAAGATTACCGAATAACTTAAATTTAAGTTTTGATGGCGTTGAAAGCGAAGCTATATTGATGGGAATGAAAGAAATCGCTGTATCAACCGGTTCTGCTTGTTCCTCCGCATCTGTTGAAAAATCACATGTTTTAAAAGCAATAGGTTTAAACGACGATTTGATCGCAGGGGCGATAAGATTTGGAATCGGAAGATTTAACACTGAAGAGGAAATTGATTATACCATCAATCGCGTCATTGAAGTTGTTAATCATTTGCGAGACATATCACCGAAATATAAATTCAGAAAAGAAATCTCAAAAACTTGAAAACAAAACCTGACGATGAACAAATGAAGGAGATGAAAGAACTCCAAATTATCAAAGACAATTGGGAAGATTTTTTAAAGTTTATGAAGGAAAAATATCCACTTTATCATCTCTCAAATGTCTTTGTCAGGGACATTGAATATGCAATGATTGATTATTTCGCAAATAGAGGACGAAAGATAAGTTTTCAAGAAGCGGAATATCTTGCCCAAAAATTTTCGGAGTTCATGGTTGAGAAAGGGATTTTCAAACCTGTCAAAAACGAATATAATAAAGTTTGGACTTTAAATTATCCATCTTTCAAGAAACCGAGTGTCCAAAAATCTGGAGAAACAAAAACTTAACGAATGGAGGATTAAATGAGCCAAATAAATCAAGAGCAAATTGAAAGAATAAAAATTAGCGATAGAGCAGCAAGGGAGATAAAACAGATAATTCAAGATAATAACATTCCGTCAGAATATGCGTTGAGGATCGGCGTTAAAGCTGGTGGTTGCTCAGGATTTTCTTATGTTTTAGTTTTTGATGAGATAAGGGAAAACGATATTGTGTTTTCATCAAATGGTATAAGGGTGACCATTGATCCGAAAAGTTTATTTTATCTTGAGGGGACAGAGCTTGATTTCGTTGATAGTTTGATGGGTCGTGGCTTTGTTTTCCATAATCCGAACGCGACGAGAAGTTGTGGTTGTGGGCATTCGTTCTCAGTGTGAGTTTGGATGGGAATAAAAATTAACATTTTGGAGATCTATGATCACACGGAGGAAATTTTTGAAGGGAATAGGATTAACTTTCCTTTCCATTCCGTTTATTAAATTTTCAAATTTATTTTCTCAAACAAAACAAAAAAAGGAGGTAAGAATGCCTTACGAAGCAAAAAATTACGACCACCTTTTGGGAACGCCTGGTTTCAGTGATCAGCTTTTGAAAAATCATTTTACATTATATCAAGGTTATGTGACGAATACAAACAAGCTTGCAGATATACTTGCTCAAATGGTGAAAGAAGGGAAAACCGGAACACCTGAATATGCAGAGCTGAAAAGAAGATTTGGTTGGGAATACAACGGAATGCGACTTCATGAGTATTACTTTGGAAACATGATTAAGGGCGGAAAAGAGCTTGATAAGGGTTCAGCATTTTATAGAAAATTGACTGAAGATTTCGGCTCATATGAAAATTGGGAGAAAGATTTCAAAGCATCAGGCACAATGAGAGGTATTGGTTGGGTTGTTTTATATCTTGATCCAATTGCAAACAGGTTATTCAACACTTGGATAAATGAACATGATCTCGGCCATCTTGCTGGTTCAATACCGCTTTTAATTATGGATGTTTTTGAGCATGCGTATATGATTGATTATGGTTTAAAGAAAGCTGATTATATTGAAGCATTCTTCAAAGCAATTGATTGGTCCGTGGTTGTGAACAGGTTTAACAACGCTCCAAGGGTAACATTATAAAACAAAATGGGACGGTCTAAAGCGACCGTCCCTAATTTTCAAGTAAAATGAACAATCTTGATATTTGCATCGTTAAGATTGGGGAAGTTGAAAGTGACTCCATTGAAATTTTACAAAATGGGTTGAAATTGCATCTTGGATGGAATGTTAAGCATGTTGGTAAAGTTGAAATTCCTTCCCAAAGCTATAATCCTTTCCGAAGACAGTTCAATTCATCTTTGATACTTGATCGGATTAAGAAAGAATTTAAAGCAAAAGATTTTGCCTTTGTTCTCGGAATCACGGAGGTTGATCTGTATGCTCATGGTTTAAATTTCGTCTTTGGCGAAGCCGATCCAGTTGAAAAAGTATGTGTAATTTCAACTTTTAGGTTAAAGCCAGAGTTTTACGGTAAGAAGTCAAATAAAAATCTTTTTGAAAAACGACTTTTAACCGAGGCAGTTCACGAAATTGGGCATTTGTTGAATCTAAAACATTGTCCTAATCCAGCTTGTGTAATGTTTTTCTCAAACTCAATACTTGACACAGATAGAAAGGGTTTTCTATTTTGTAATAAATGCAAAAGTAAATTAAGCACTTTGGAATGAAATACCTTCACGAGAAACATTTCACGCTTGAAGAAGCCAAAAATTTGCTTGAGCAGATAAAACCTCTCGTTTCAAGGATGATTGAGCTCAAAAAAGTTATTGATTCAAAAGGTTATGATATTTATCAGCATAGGTATTTTACTGGAAATCCGAATGGAGAAAAGAATTATCCTCCTGAACTTGAAGAGATAGTCGCTCTGATTGAAAGGATAGAATCATTGGGGGCACTTGTCAAAGGAATTGAGCAAGGTCTTATTGATTTTCCTCACATAAGAAGAAATGGCGAGGAAGTTTATCTTTGCTGGATGTATGGTGAGGACACGATACGCTATTGGCATAGGATAAGCGAAGGTTTTATTGGAAGGAAGTCGCTTGAAGATATTTAGGCTTGCGCTTTACATATTTATAAAAAATCGTTGAAAGCAGTATTGCTCGCTGGACGGATGAAGATAATTTTGATGTGAATATTTCAGCAGAAAATCCTCCTAAAAAAGTTCTCTGGAGTTGATGCATCTTTTATGGGTGTAGTCAGGTATAGGTATCAGCCTAAAGGAAGAGGATTTGTTTTCAGAGCGGGGGTAATGCTATTTATAGAAAAGGAAATTTAAGCGTGTCGCTTGGGCAAGTTTTGGTTATAAGTTATTCTAAAATTTGAAAGAGGCAAGTGTTATGCTTCTAAAAAACTAAAGAAAATGGAAGGGGAATTTTTTAACTTAAACTTAATTTTCGCAAGGTTCTTAAGTTCATTATGTCAAGTTTGTCATCGTGACCTTTGGGTGTCTCAATTATTTTGGGTATATTTGCAAAGAGTGGGTTTTGCATTATGAAGCGAAAGGCTGTTTTTCCGATTTTACCTTTCCCAATGTGAAAGTGTCTGTCAACTCTTGAGTTTAGCTCTCGTTTTGAATCATTGAGATGGAAAACTTTTATTTTATCAATACCGATAATTTCATCAAATTCTTTGAAAACATTTTCACATCCTTTTTCTGTCCTTATGTCGTATCCAGCGGAAAAGATATGGCAAGTATCAACGCAAACTCCAATCCGATCTTTCTCTTCAATGAGATCAATCAATTTTCTTATCTGTTCAAACCTATAACCTATCACAGTGCCTTGTCCGGCGGTCAATTCAATCACTGTCAAAGTTTTAAAATTTGGGGTTCTTTCGTGGATTATGTTTAGCGATTCTGCGGTCATTTTGATTCCGTAATCTTCACCTTTACCGAGGTGGGCGCCAGGATGGAATACAAGGCATAATGCACCGATTTTTTCACATCTTTTCAACTCTTCAATGAATGAGATTCTTGATTTTTTAAGTATTTCTCTATCGCTTGCGCATAGATTTATTAGATAGGAGCTATGAACAACGACAGGATGAATTTGGAAATTTTTTAGCTCGGCTTGAAATTTTTTTATCTCGTTTTCATTTAACTTTCTTGCGTTCCACTGTGCGTTGCTTTTCGTAAATATCTGGATCGTTTCGCAACCGATTTTTACAGCTCTTGAAACAGATTTATCTAATCCACCGCTTATTGAGATATGAGCCCCGATGTTTAATCTTTGGTAATTTTTCATCTCTTTTTCAGTATGAAATAAAGACCAAGAAGTATCAACAAAACAGGCCAGAATTTTTCAAAATTCTCCCAAAATTCAAAAGAGTATATGACTCCAACATTTGTAAGTAGGAATAAAGTCCCAAGCCCAGTAAGCATCACCGCTGGAAGAAGCAGAGCATATTCTTGTGGACGGTTAACAAATGACATGAAAAATGACAAGCCCGTGACTATCAAAAGCACCGGCCAGAAAAAATGAATTTCTGGATTTAATAATTCAAAGGAATCAATGAACAGATAAATTCCAAAAAAGAAAAACAGCGAGCCCCAAAAGACTTTTCTATTTGAATTTAGCCCGAAGCCCGAATATCCAAGATATGTGCCATAAATTACAAGTAAGACGGAGACAATTTTTTTCCAACTCAAGTGTAAAATCTCAAGTTTGTCAAATAAAATCAGAGTTCCAACGATAACAAGCATAATTCCAAGTAGAAACGCCGTTTTATTCTTCTGTGAAATGAGACTCATTTCGCAATTTGGCTTATATTTTTATCCACACAGTTTTACTTAACAAATCCTCAAAAGTTTCAGGTTCTCGTATAAGATAATAATTTTCTCCATCAATTAGAACTTCCGCAGGCCTTAACCGTGCGTTGTAGTTTGAGCTTGAGACGAAACCATAAGCCCCAGTTGTCATAACAGCAATATAATCGCCCCTTGAAACTTCAGGAATTTTTCTATCACGAGCTATGAAATCGCTCGTTTCACAAACAGGTCCGACGATATCTACTATTTCTATTTTTTCGTTGTTAAGAACGACAGGGACAACTTGATGATATGCGTTGTATAGAACTGGTCTTATAAGCTCAGTCATTGAAATATCTGTGATGATGAAATTTTTTGCTTTATTTTTTTTGGTGTAAATAACTTTTCCAACGATTATCCCAGCGTTTGCGATTATGAATCTCCCAGGCTCAAACATAAGGTCGCAGCCGGATTTTTCAAGTATTGGAAGGACTTCGTTTGCAAAGATTTCTGGTTTTAGTTCTTTATCATCATTTTCTTCAAGTGGTAATTTGTCGTTTGAAATTACATTTTTATATTTCACGCCTATCCCTCCACCAAAATCAATGTGTGAAATTCTGATCCCTTCCTTTTCAAGTTTTTCAATGTATTTTAGAATGAATTTCGCTGTTTCAACGAATGGCTCAACATCAACGATTTGAGAGCCGATGTGTGTATGTATTCCAAGGAGCACAACGCCAGGAAGTTTTGATGCCTTTTTGAAGACATCAATTGCTTCATCTGGATCAATTCCAAACTTACTTGTTTTTATTCCGGTTGAGATGTGTGGATGAGTTTTTGCGTCAATATCAGGATTTACTCGGATTAAAACATTGACCTGTTTATTCAAACTTTGTGCAATTTCGCTGACGATGAAAAGTTCTTGTTCTGATTCAATATTAAGTGAGAAAACATCTTTTTCAATTGCGTATTCTATTTCGTTTTCATATTTCCCGACGCCCGCAAATGATATTTTTTCAGGTTTGAAACCAGATTTTAATGCTAAATAAATCTCGCCAGCTGAGACGGCATCTGCCCCTGCGCCGAGTTGATTTATGATTTTAAGTATTGAGGGATTTGAATTCGCTTTTAAGGCATATAAAATTTTTGAGTTGCGGAGAGAATTTTTTAGTGATTCAAAATTTTGAACTATTTGTGCTTTGCTGTAAATATAGACAGGGGTTCCAAATTCCTCGGCTATTTTTCTAACTGGGACATTTTCACAATAAAGTTCATCGGATTTGTAGTAGAAATGAGTCAAATTTCGCTCTTTTTGCTAAAAAGATAATTTCAAAAGGGGAATTTTTCAATAAAAAAATGCGAAAAATTGGGTATTTTTAAACTTGCCTTTAGGCTAACTTGTTTTATTCCGAAGGTCGGATTATATTTATTTGGCTTTGTTTGAAGTGTTGAGTTTTTGCAAAATTTAAAAATTTGAAAAATGGCAAGACAAAAGACACAATTCGTATGCCAAAATTGTGGATACATTTCGTTAAAGTGGATGGGTAGATGCCCTGAATGTAATGAGTGGAATACTATGGTTGAGGAGATAATAATGCCTGAAGATAAATTGCAAGAACAAATTTCACTTTTGAAGCAACCTGCTATCGCCGTTGATATTGATAAGATTGAAATGAAAGAGGACGAGAGGATAAAAACTGGGATAGCTGAATTTGATCGTGTGCTTGGAGGTGGAATTGTGCCTGGGTCGGTGGTTTTAATAGCTGGAGATCCAGGGGTTGGAAAATCAACTTTGATGACTCAAATCGTTCCAGGTTTAAAGGGAAAAAAGGTTCTTTATGTTACAGGTGAGGAATCCGTAAAGCAACTCAAACTTAGAACTGAAAGATTGAACTTTCCTAAATCTTTTCAGACAAAAAATTTTCTCGTGCTTGCGGAGACAAATCTAAATCTTATAATAAATGTAATTGAAGAAACGAATCCCGATGTGATCATAATTGACTCTATACAAACGATGTATAGACCAGAGCTTGAAAGTGCCCCTGGAAGTGTTAGTCAGGTTCGTGAATGTGCCTCTTTACTGATGCAGGTTGCGAAAAATACTGGTAAATCAATCCTTCTTGTCGGACATGTCACAAAAGACGGCTTAATCGCAGGTCCAAAGGTTCTTGAGCATATGGTTGACACCGTTTTACAATTTGAGGGTGAAAGACATCAGTTTTACAGAATCTTAAGAGCTGTAAAAAACAGGTTCGGTTCAACGAATGAAATTGGAATTTTTGAGATGACAAATGAGGGTCTAAAGGAAGTTAAGAATCCATCTGATATATTTCTTTCGGAGCGAACATTTGGGATATCCGGTTCATCTGTTGTTGCTTGCGTTGAGGGGACGAGACCTCTTCTTGTGGAGGTTCAAGCTCTTGTCACGCCAGCAAGTTATGGAACACCTCAAAGAACATCAATTGGATTTGATTACCATCGTCTCTCTGTCCTCCTTGCTGTGCTTGAGAAGAAAATCGGTATAAGGTTAAGTGGTCATGATGTTTTTGTGAAGATCGTTGGCGGTTTGAAAATTGATGAGCCTGCAATAGATCTTGGTGTTGTTGTTGCGATAGTGTCAAGTTTGAAAGACATACCTGTTGATTCGCAGTCGGTTGTCGTTGGCGAAGTTGGTCTCGCTGGTGAAGTTAGATCCGTGACACAAGTGGAAAAAAGAATTCAAGAGTCGGCAAAACTTGGTTTTAAGAAAATAATCGTCCCTAAAAACAATACGCGTGGTTTAAAAACCGACGCTGAAATTGAAATCATTGGCGTTAGAAAAGTAAGTCAAGCACTTGAAGAACTTTTAAACATTTAAAAAATTATCAAAGGAAAAGAAATGAAGGAAACACTTGGCTTTATTGGGCTAATAGCTATCGTCATATGTTGGATACCTCAAACCTACGAATCAATAAAGCGTGGTTATACGAGCATGAACCTTTATTTTCTTTTGATTTATTTCATCGGCAGTTTGTCTCTAACAATTTACGCAATTGGTAATTTTGTGTTTTTCACTTTGAATCTTCTTGCCTCCATCGGGAGTTTGATAAATCTATATCTTAAATTTTTCCCTCGTGTAAGAACAAACTTGGAAAGCATCGGTGAAAATAGTCCTTGCCACGAGGAACAAACACAAGGTTGACGAGATAAAAGAGATCTTGAAAATCTATCTCAATGATGGCTCTTATTCTAAACTTGAGATTTTATGTACAGATGATTTTCAGTGGATTCCGAAGATTGAAGAAGACGGGAAAACCTATGTTGAAAACGCCTTGAAAAAAGCGCGTGAGGTTCATAAATTTACAGGCCTTCCTTCCGTTGCTGATGATAGTGGGATTGAAGTTGATTTTCTAAACGGTGAACCTGGGGTGTATTCAGCAAGATATGCTGGAGATAATGCAAGTGATGAAGAGAACAATAGAAAACTTTTGAAGAAACTTGAAAATGTACCGCTTGAGAAAAGAACAGCGACATTTCGCTGTGTAATTGCTTATGTTTATAAAGATGAGGAGAAAATTTTTGAAGGTGAGACAAGGGGGAAAGTTATATTTGAACCTCGCGGGACAGGTGGCTTTGGATATGATCCTCTTTTTATCCCCGATGGATATGATTTAACCTATGCAGAGATGCCTAAAGATTTGAAAAATAGAATAAGTCATAGGTCAAAGGCAGTGCAAAAGTTCGTTGAGTTTCTTGTTGAAGTATTAAAAACAAACTCAAATTCGCCGTGAGAAAAACGAGAAGCAAAAATCTCTACATCAAAGCTCAAAAGTTGATCCCAGGTGGAGTTAACTCTCCAGTGCGAGCTTTTAAATCTGTTAATTCAACTCCTCTTTTTATCTCAAAAGCGTCTGGTTCAAAAATATGGGACGCGGATGGAAATAAGTTTATTGATTATGTAATGTCTTGGGGTCCTTTGATACTTGGTCATTCTCATCCCGAGGTTATTTCAGCGGTAAAGAGTGCTTTGAAAAATGGAACAAGTTATGGGGCACCGACAGAGATTGAAATTAAAATGGCAGAGATGATAAATAAAATGATGCCATCGGTAGAACTCGTCCGAATGGTTAATTCTGGAACAGAAGCAACTATGAGCGCAATTCGCCTTGCGAGGGCATACACCGGAAGGAAGAAAATTATAAAATTTGAAGGATGTTATCACGGTCATGGTGATAGCTTCCTTGTTAAAGCTGGCTCAGGTGCAACAACGCTTGGAATCCCGAGCAGTCCAGGTGTTCCGAATGAAATTGCCTCGCTTACATTAAATGCAAGATATAATGATATAGATTCAGTTCAGAGGTTGATTGATGAAAATAAAGATGAAATCGCCTGCATAATTGTTGAACCAGTGGCTGGGAATATGGGAGTTGTCCTTCCACGAAACGGATTTTTAGAGAAATTGCGCGAGATATGCGATAGGGAAAAAATTGTTTTGATATTTGATGAAGTTATGACCGGATTTCGGATTGCACCAGGTGGGGCTCAAGAGTATTTCGGAATTAAACCAGATATTACAACACTTGGTAAAATTATAGGTGGTGGGTTTCCAGTTGGAGCATATGGCGGAAAAAAAGAAATTATGGAACTTGTTGCACCATCCGGACCAGTTTATCAAGCTGGAACTTTATCAGGAAATCCAATTGCGATGATAGCTGGATACACGACATTGAAAATTTTATATGAAAACAGAAAAACTATCTATAAACAACTTGAAACAAAAGCAAGGTTTCTTGCTGAAAGCTTCAGAGAGATTGCCGAGGAGAGCTCTGTCAGTGTCAAGGTAAATCAAATTGGTTCAATGCTTACTGTGTTTTTCAACGAGAATGAGGTTTATGATTATGAATCGGCCTTGAAATCCGATACAAAAAAATTTGCGAAGTTTTTCAATTTAATGCTTGAGAATGGGATTTATCTTCCACCGTCGCAGTTTGAAGCGATGTTTTTGTCAACTGCTCATACAAATGAAGATATACAAAAAACAATAGAAGCTTTTAGGATAGCGCTTAAAAAACTTAACGCGTGAAAATTTTTGATCGCATTCAACTACTTGAGGCTAAGATTAATGAGATTTTTCGTTTTAATTTTTACGCTCTTTTTCATTTTAAATCTATCTTTTGCTGGGTCTTCGGATGATTCTTCAAAAGTTAATTTATATCGCCTTGGGATCGTCCTTGGAGTGACAGGTGCGATTTTAACAATAGCGCATATTCAGCAGTATAACTCATGGTGGAAAGGTGAATTAACATCTTTTCATTTTAGGGACGATCTCAATCAAGTTTTAAACGCTGATAAATTTGGCCATGCCTATTTTTCGTTTTTAGTTTCGGATTTGTTGGGCAGATCGCTTTGTTGGGCTGGGGTTGAGAAAAATTTATCTTTGATTTTTGGTGGCGTTGGAAGTTTGCTTTTTCAAACTTATGTTGAAATTGAAGACGGTTTTAGACCGAAACTTGGCTTCAGCATAAGCGATCAAATTTCAAATATCATAGGCGCGTTTTTACCGTATGCGAGAGAAAATTTTGAGTTCTTGAAATCTGTAAATTTTAAAATCAGTGTGTTTCCTTCAGAAAAGTTCAAATCCGGGGCTCACAGGTTCATTATTGATGATTATGAAAGTCTATATTTTTGGTTGTGCTTTGATGTTTCCAAAATTTTAAATGTGGATGTTTTCAAAACTTGGTTTATTGATATTATTGATATTGCGGTCGGTTATAGCGTGAAGCAGATAAATTGGGACGGAAGCGGGAAAAGGGAAATTTTTTTAGGGTTTGATTACGACTTGACGAAAATTCCGATAAAGATGCATCTATTCAAACAAATCATTAATCTTTTAAATTATTATCGCTTGCCAGCACCATCTGTGAGAATCGTCCCGAGATTCAGGTTTTATCTTATTAAATTTTAACCTTTTGGAAATTTAATTAAGAATGCAGTTCCAGTTCCCTTTATAGGTTCAGCCCATATTTTCCCGTTGTGTGCTTCAACTATTATTCTGCTTATTGTAAGACCAAGATCGTTATATTTAGGCAACTTTTGGAAGAGCGCTTGTTTGTATCTGTCAAATAAATAGTCCGTTTCAGATTCCTCAATTTGAGTGGTTTTGTCAATTATTTTTATCAAATAGTTTGAGTCTTCCTCCGCTATTGAAATTTCTATGTCCTTGCTACCGACATTTAGTATTGAACCAAGAACGAGTTCAAAAACTCTCGTTATCTTGCGCTTATCTGCATATATCTGAAGTGGAAGATCAGCAGGAAATGAAAGTGATATGCTGTAATTTTGCGAAGATTTGAATCGCTTAACGACATCAGTTATAATTTTACCGAGATCAGTTAGTTCCTTTGAGATTTTGTCAATGTTAAGTTCAAGTCGTGAAAGTTCAAGATATTCATTTAAAAGTTTAATGTGCTTGTTAATGGCGGTTTCAGCAACTTCAAGAATTAATTTTTGATCCTCTGAGAGTTCGTGTATTCTGTTTTTTAGGGCAAGTTCAAAGCTTGCTTTAATTACCGAGATCGTGTTTTTTAGATCTTGAATCAAAAGGTAAGTAAATTCGGAGCGTAGTTTTTTAAGTTCGTCGTTCGTTCTTTTGATTTTCAAGACAGTTGACACTCTTATCAATAGTTCCTCAATGTTTACCGGCTTTGCGATAAATTCAGCTGCCCCCGAGTCAAATGCTCTTTTTATGTTGTGTGGTTCGGAATTGGCAGAGATAATTATAACTGGAATCTGATTCGTTTCTGGGTTTGATTTCAGAATTCTTAACACTTCAAATCCGTCCATTATCGGCATTTGGATATCAAGAATTATAACATCTGGCTTCTCGCTCTTTGCGATCTCAACGCACTCATAACCGTTTTCACAAGTTATCACATCATATCCGTCGTCTTTTAAAATCGTTGCAAATATGAACCGACTTGTCGGTTCATCTTCTGCAATTAAAATTTTACCGGGCACTTCAAAAAATTGATTTTATTTCGTTATAGCTAAATTTTAAAACAAAATTTGGAAATTGGCAAGTTAATTATGTCGTTTTTCGCCTCGCCGATGATTTCAAACTACTTTTATAACTTTGACAATTTTGGCAAAACTTTTTATTTTAATCAAAAGTTTTGTTTAAGCAATTAGACAAAAAATTTGCTTGCAATTATGTTTCTACAATTTTCGTTTTTCAACTGGATAGGAAGAAAAGCTCCAGAGCTAAATGGAGGAACTGGTTGGATAAATTCAAAGCCATTGAAACTTAACGATCTTAGAGGTAAAGTTGTATTATTGGATTTTTTTGAATATACTTGTGTAAATTGTCTTCGCACTTTGCCTTATTTAAAGGAATGGCACAAAAGGTATTCTGATAAAGGTCTCATTATAATTGGGATACATACGCCAGAGTTTGACTTTTCCGCTGAGTTTGAAAATGTTGCCAACGCAGTCAAAGAACTTGGACTTGAGTATCCTATCGTCGTTGATAGTAACTACGAAATATGGCGTGCGTTTAAAAATCAGTTTTGGCCGAGAAAATTTTTAGTTGATAAGGATGGAATAATAAGATATGACCATGTTGGTGAAGGAGCTTATGGCAGAACGGAAGCAAAAATCCAGGAACTTTTGAGGCAAATAGAGCCAGAGGCGAAATTTCCTGATGTAATTGAATATATTCGTGATGAAGATAAACCAGGAGCTGTTTGCTATCCAAGGACGCCTGAAATGTATGCAGGTTATCTGCGTGGATATTTCACACAACAAATAAAACCAGATAAAGAAGAACATTACAAAGATAATGGATGCAAAGAAGCCCAATTAACGCTCAATGGTTGGTTCAAAGTTGAAGCGGATAAGATCGTTCACACAAGAAATAGCAATGAATTAACGGATTATATCGCTTTTAAATTTAGGGGGACTGAAGTAAACGCCGTCCTAAATTCCGTTGGAGGTTCTTATGATGTTTTCTTAACACTTGATGATAAACCGATCCCGAAATCTATGAAAGGAAAAGATGTTTCTTATGACGATTCTGGAAGAAGTTTTGTAAGGATTGATAAGGGCAGAATGTATAATTTAATTTTCGGTGAAAAATATGGGGTTTATACTTTGAAACTTTATACCAATTCCGATAAGTTTGCGCTTTATTCGTTTACATTTGGTTCTTGCGTGGTTAAAGAGTGAAAACAAATTGTGGAAACTTGTAATGAATCTTGACAAGATTCAAAAGGAGATAAGAAAATATGAAGAGTTTATTGAAAAGAATCCCGATTCTCCTCTACTTGTTCGTCTTGCGTCGCTTTATCTTGAAATTGGGAATGTAGAAAAAGCAATAACTTTGTGTAATAGAGCGATACAAAAATATCCCGATTATTCTACTGCGCATCTTATAATGGCAAGATGTTATATAGAGATCAAGGCGTATTCCAAAGCTCTTGCTGAGTTAAACCGTGTTGTTGAGATTTTGCCAGATTCAAAATTTGTAATTGATATGATTTCAAAAATTTCTCTAAAGCAGGGGAAAGAAGAAAGCATCAAAAAGATAGGGAAGTTGAAAACTGTAAAGGAAGATATCAAGATAAAAGAAGTTGAACTTCCGGAAGTTGATCTTCCAGAGGTTGGAAAGACACATAAAGAAATCTACTTTATTGATCAAAAGTTAACAGACGAGCTCGGTGAAGAAATTTTTGAAATGCCTAAGGTTGAAACAGAGGTTGGAAAAGCTAAAGATGAAAATATACGGGCTGAGACACAAGCATCATATCTTGATGAGCTCATAAAACGGCTTGAAGAGGCAAAAGGTAAGCAAAACATCAAAACAGAAACAGCAAAAGAACCAGCGATTGACTTTAAGGAAGAAAATCTAAGCTATGAGGATATATCCATTGTCACTCCAGCTCTTGCCGAGATACTTACGAAGCAAGGGGCATATGATGAAGCAATAAAAGTTTATAGAAAGTTGATTGAGCAACGCCCATCCGAGAAAGAAAAGTATGAAAGTGAGATAAGGAAACTTGAAGAGAAGCTTGGAAAGTAGAAATGTTAAGACCTGTAAAACATCTTGGACAGCATTTTTTGAGCGACAAAAATGTAGCGAAAAAAATTGCAGAGATGGTTGATCCGAAACCTGATGATGTAATAGTTGAGATCGGAGCTGGCGAGGGATTTTTAACTGAACAATTTGTTGGAAAAGTTAGAAAGGTTTTTGCAGTTGAGATTGATAAAAGAGCGGTTGATTTCTTGAAAGTAAGGTTTGGGGATGAAGAATTAATCAAAAATGATAAAATTGAGATTCTTCACCAGGATTTTTTGAAGGTTAACTTTGAAACCTTCAAAAACTTTGGCAAAATAAGATTGATAGGGAACATTCCATATAACATCACAAGCTCAATCATATTTAAGGCGATTGAGAATAGGGAATTCATAAAAGATTTAGTGATCATGGTTCAACTTGAAGTTGCTTTGAGAATCGTTTCAAAGCCAGGGGTGAAGGATTACAGCATACTTTCGGTGATGTGCCAGGCATATTCAAAGCCGGAAATTTTATTTAGGGTTTCTAGAAATGTATTCTATCCTAAACCGAAGGTTTCATCTGCGGTGATACGGCTTGATTTTGAGAAAGGCGCCTTGTCCGAAAGAATAATTGATCACGATTTCTTCAAAAAAATTGTTAAGGTTGCTTTTAATAAACGAAGAAAAATTCTGAAAAATACGCTGAAGGAGCTATTTAGCGATGAGACATTATCCGAGGTGAATTTAGATTTAAGCAGGAGACCGGAGCAATTGACTGTTGAAGAATTCATAGATCTTTCAAACGCACTTTATAAAATCTATGCCGATAAAAACAAAATTGGCAGAGGATGAACTACCTTGCTGGCTTACGTAATTTACACTTCGGTGATATTGTTAACATAGTTTTTTACTTATTTTTGATTTTTGTTTCACTCGTTTTTTCACATCAAATGAAACTCTGGTGGTTGATAGTTCTATTTAATCTTTTGGTTATTTTTTTCGTCATATATGTCGCTGTAAGATGGGAGGGGTCGCGGAATCCAGAAATTTTCTCAGCGAGGCGCTTTGTGAGGGAATGGTATCTTGTGCCACTTATTCTCTTGACATTTAAAGAAATTTATTTCTTCATTAACTTTTTGAAACTGCCAGATTATGATTGGATTTTGATGAAAATTGACTACATAATTTTTGGCGCGCATCCGACTCATGTTTTGGCAAAAATTAGCAATCCTGTTTTGACGGAATTTTTACAAATTGTTTATTCTACTTTTTATTTCCTTCCGATAATTCTCGGTTATGACTTCTACCGCAGAGGCGATCTTGTGAGATATCGCTATGTCATATCAACAGTTGTGTATGGTTTTTATCTTTCATACATTGGTTATCTTCTTGTCCCAGCTATTGGTCCGCGGTTTATACTTCATGATTTTTCAAAGCTTGACGAAGAGCTACCAGGGCTTTTGCTAACGAAGCCACTTCGTTGGATAATTAACACGGGTGAGTCAATTCCGCCTGGCGTTCCTAATCCAGCTGATTATGCTCAAAGGGATGTTTTTCCGAGCGGGCACACGCAACTTACGCTCGTTATTATATATCTTTCTATCGTGCTGAAATCAAAAACGAAGTATTTTCTGATCCCGAACGGTATTTTGTTAATTTTTTCAACCGTCTATCTTCGCTATCATTATGTAATTGATTTGATCGCTGGGTTTCTATTTGCTGCTTTTACAGTTGCAACTGCTCCGTATCTTTTCAATCAATGTGAAACAAAAATAGGGCGAAGGAATGCAGAAAAAATCTGATGTCAAGCCGTATGTTCCAGCTGAAACAAAATTAACAGAAATGACTTTAAGAGCAGTTTTAATCGGTGTAGTTATGGCGGTAGTGCTCGGCGCAGCGAATACATACATTGGTCTAAAAGCTGGGATGACTGTGTCAGCGACATTTCCAGCTGCAGTTGTTGCGATGGCAGTTATGAGAGTTATGCGTGGTTCAATACTTGAGGAAAACATCGCAAGGACAACCGCGTCGGTCGGTGAAGCACTCGCAGCAGGAGCAATTTTCACTGTGCCTGCTTTTGTAATTTCTGGTGTTTGGAGCGACTTTAACTATTGGGAAAGCACAGTGATAATGCTTGTTGGCGGACTTCTTGGAGTTTTATTCATAATTATTTTGAGAAGACCGCTTGTCAATGATCCCGAACTCCCTTATCCTGAGGGAGTTGCTTGCGCTGAAATGGTAAAAGCTGGACAAAAAGGAGAAACAGGTGCAAAATATGTTTTTAGTATGATGGGCGTTTCGGCATTGGTTGAACTTTTTAAAAACGCAAGAGGAATAAAATTATTTGGGGAAACGATAAGTGGATTTGTTGAGTTTGGAAAGTATAAAATTCAACTTTTTTCAGGTGCAAATTCAGCAGTGAGCACTCAAACATATACTGGTGGAGTTTTTCTCTCTACTCCAGTCGCTTCTCCAGCGTTAATTGGAGTTGGATACATAATTGGACCGAGGTTATCGGCAATTGCGTTTTCAGGCGGGGTTCTCGGGTGGTGGTTATTTATTCCGCTCGTTATGTTTTTTAACACTGGAATTGGCGATATGCTTAAAAATGGGGTTAGTTGGGACGAATTAACTCATTCTGTGTGGTATTATCAGGTAAGACCAATTGCCGTTGGAGCTATGATAGTTGGTGCATTTCATACGCTTTGGAAGATGAGAACACAACTTTTTCAAGGTATAGCAAAAGGGATAAGAGATGCATCTCAAGTTAGAAGTGGAAAAGTTGAATATTCAAGATTGGAGGATGATCTGCCTATGCCACTTGTGATCGGAGCTATTTTCTTGCTTGTCGTACCGATTACATTGATTTACTACTATTTCACGAAAAATTTGATCAGTGCTGTCATTGCAGCAATCGTTATGACATTAACAGGATTTTTGTTTTCAGCTGTCGCAGGTTATCTCATTGGAGTTATGGGGGGTTCAAATAATCCAATTTCTGGACTTACTCTTTCATCGCTTGTAATTGCAGCGGTTTTGATGGTTGCTCTCGGCGTTAAGGGGACTGCGGGTGTTGAGGTTGTCCTCGGCGTTGCTGCTGTTGTATGCACTGCGCTTGGAATTGCTGGCGATATGTTGCAAGATTTGAAAGTCGGGCAACTTCTTGGAGGAACGCCCAGAAAGATGCAAATTGCGGAAATTATCGGTGTCTCTTTTACTGCTTTCGTGCTTGTGTTTCCAATGTCAATTCTTCATAAAGGAACAGAAGGCGGAATTGGAGGTAAGTATTTACCAGCTCCGCAAGCAGGATTAATGAGCGTTATGTCAAAAGGAATTGTGAGCGGAGAGATTGCTTGGCCATTGATAATTTTTGGTGCCGTCCTTGCTTTTGTTTTAATTCTTCTTAAATCACCATCCCCAACTTTGATCGCTGTCGGAATGTATCTTCCTTTTGAGACAACTTCAGCTATATTCGTTGGCGGTTTAATAAAGTATGTTTTTGATTTGATCATAAAAAGAAAATCTTATTCGGAATCTGAACTTGTCCAAATAGAAAATCGTGGAATACTTCTTGCCTCTGGACTTGTTGCAGGAGAGTCAATAATGGGTGTATTGCTTGCGGGCTTGTATCTTTTGAATGTTAATTTGCCACATATATCTGAAAATCCATTCTTGGGGCTTTTGATATTTCCTCTTGTTGCGTTAATTTTAATTGCTATTCCGCTTAAAAAGTTGAAATAAAAGTTTGAAAATTTTATGGGGCAAGAAGCCAAAAAAGTTGTAATGTTTGTAACTGTTGGAACTGGTAGGGATAGAGCAGATATAGCTTCAGCAATTGTAAAGAGTATAAGATCTTATAATCCTAACATTGTCGTATTTCTATGCACGGAAAAAAGCAAGCAGGAAACTTTGCCGATTATTGAAGAAGGGTTAGCTAAGGAAAACATTACTGTAGAGCAAGAAATTAAATTAATTAAAGATGAAAACGACCTTGAAGCGGTTAAGCAAATTTGTTCAAACGAGATGAGAAAATTTGAAAGGGATAGAAAGTTTGTTGAATACACTTCCGGGACGAAGGCGATGTCGGTTGGGCTTGTATTAGCTGGGTTGGAAAATGGAGCTGAAAAATTTTCTTATATTGCCGGCAATAGGGATGAAACGGGGCGTGTTATTCCTGGCACTGAAAGATTTATATCATTTGAACCAACCGTTATTTATGCAGAGGTGTTTTTCAAAAAAGCAATTGAATATTTTAACGATGGTATGTATGGGAGCGCGAGCAAGATGTTTGAAAAATGCCTTGAAATTTATCGGGAAGAATCGTTTAAGAAAAAAGTTGAAACATTAAATAACTTGTGCAAGGTATATCAAAATTGGGATTTGTTCAAGCATAAAGAAGCATTTGAAACCGCTAAAGAAATAGATTTGGATATTCTTGCTGAATTTGAAGCAAAACGAAAATTTGAGTCAAATCGTGATAGTTTGGCTTTTCTTAACAAAGAAAGCGTGTTTTCACCGCTAAAAGCCATAGACCTTTTAAGAAACGCTGAACGAAGGATTGAAAGGGAGCGCTATGACGATGCAGTTGCAAGGTTGTATAGATTACTTGAATACATCATTCAAATTGGGATAGATAAACTAGGTCTATATTCCGAACCTGGAAAGATTGACCTTTCTAAACTTCCTGATGATTTAAAAGAGAAGTATCAGCGAAGTGAAATTGCGCTTGCAAAGTCTGCTGAATTGCTCAATGATCTTGGGGACGAAATGGGGAAAGAATTGTATGAAAGCATAACACAGGGGAACTTGAAAAAAATTTTGAGTGCGAGGAATAATTCAATACTTGCTCATGGATTTACACCTATTGATAAAGAAACAGCCGAGGAATTTCGTGATATTTTGAAGAAGATATTAGCGAAGTATTTCGGTTCTGATTTTGAGCGATGGTATGAGGATCTTGAGTTCGTCAAGTTGAAAGTTTTGTAATAAAATGGATTAAAAACTCAAATTTTGAAAAGCAGTGTTTTTTTGTTAATTTTGAGTGCAAAATTTAAAATAAACTAACGAGAACCTATGATAAAAATAGGTGTTCCAAAAGAAACCTATCCAGGTGAAACGAGGGTAGCACTTATCCCAGCCAATATCCAACAGTTTAAAAAAGCAGGGGCTGAGGTTATAGTTCAATCAGGGGCGGGTGAAAAAGCAGGTTACCGAGATGAAGAGTATCTTGAAAAAGGGGCGCAAATTGTAAAATCTCGGGAGGAAGTTTTTGCAAATGCTGATGTTATCCTTCAGGTTAGAGCTCTTGGGGCAAACCCAGAAGAGGGCAAAAAGGATATCCAATTAATGAAAGAAGGGCAAATTCTAATTGGATTTCTTGAGCCATTTTTTGCGAAAGATTTAATTGAAGAAGTAGCGAAAAAGGGAGTTATTTCCTTCGCTCTTGAGTTATTGCCGAGGACTTCAAGAGCTCAAAGTATGGATGTTTTATCTTCAATGGCCACTATAGCTGGATACAAGGCGGTTTTGCTTGCAGCGAGTTATTTACCAAGAATGTTTCCGATGCTTACGACCGCAGCTGGTACGGTTTTGCCTGCTAATGTTTTTGTCATAGGTGCTGGTGTTGCAGGGCTTCAAGCAATTGCAACGGCGAAAAGATTAGGCGCAGTTGTAAAAGCGTATGATATAAGACCAGCAACAAAGCAAGAAGTTGAAAGCTTGGGTGCAAAGTTCGTTGAACTTGGACTTGAATCGCAGGAAGCTGAGGACAAGAGTGGATATGCAAAAGATATGGGTGAAGAATTTTACAAGAAACAAAGGGAAATGTTGACGAAGATAATTTCTGAAAGTGATGTCGTGATTTCCACGGCAGCTGTTCCTGGTAAAAGAGCACCTGTTTTGATAACCGAAGATATGGTAAAAGGAATGAAACCAGGTTCTGTTATCGTTGACCTTGCAGCTGAAAGAGGTGGGAATTGTGAATTGACGAAGGCTGGAGAAGTCGTTGAAAAATATGGAGTGATAATCATAGGTCCAGTTAATGTTCCAGCAACAGTTCCATATCACGCAAGCCAGATGTATTCAAAAAACATTACAAACTTCTGTTCCCTTTTCATCAAGAATGGTGAGATAAACTTGAATTTAAACGACGATATTTTAGCAAGCACATTGCTCACGAAAGACGGGAAACTTGTAAATTCAATTTTTGGTCAATCTTAAAAACAAAACCTGAAGGAATTAAAATGGATCCTTTCATTGCAGTATTAACAATTTTCGTCCTTGCGATGATAGTTGGCTTTGAGGTCATAACCAAAGTTCCTCCAATTCTTCATACCCCTTTAATGTCTGGTTCAAATGCGATCTCAGGAATTACAATTATTGGTTCAATCATAGCTGCTGGTGCAAAGTATACAACACTTGCTTCTATCTTGGGCGTAATTGCAGTTACATTTGCAACGATAAATGTAGTTGGTGGTTTCCTTGTAACTCATAGAATGCTTGAGATGTTTCAGAAACCGAAATCAGATCAAAAGGAGAAGAAATCATAATTAAAACAAAACCGAATTTGCTATGCCACAAGCACTTGTAAATGTCGCTTATTTAATTTCAGCTTTGTTATTCATCTTCGCTTTAAAAGGTTTATCACATCCACGTACCGCAGTTAGGGGAAATCTTCTTGGTGCAACTGGAATGTTGATCGCAATTGTTGTAACACTGCTTGATAAATCAATTGTAAGTTATGAGCTCATCATCCTTGGCCTTGTAATTGGCGCAGTCGCTGGGACTATTTCAGCTCTTAAAGTTCCAATGACATCAATGCCTCAGATGGTTGCGATATTTAATGGTTTCGGTGGAGGTGCATCTGCTCTCGTTGCTGCTGTTGCATTTATTGAGGCGCTGGAATTAAACAAAGTACTGGGTACACAGGAAACGGTTGCGACGGTAGCTTCGGGAATAATTGGCGCAGTGACATTTTGGGGAAGTATGGTTGCATTTGGTAAACTTGAAGGACTAATTGAAGAAAGACCGATAAGATATAAGGGCGAGCAAATAGTTAAAGTTTTATTCGCACTTGCTTCAATTATACTTGGCGTTTACTTTGGAATTAGTAAAGAGATGAACTATTACTGGTATTTAATAATCACTGCATCCATTCTTGGTGTGCTTCTTACTATCCCGATTGGTGGTGCGGATATGCCAGTTGTAATTTCATTGCTTAACTCTTATTCTGGACTTGCGGCGTGTGCAACTGGTTTCGTTTTAAACAACAATGTCTTGATAATTTCTGGTTCGCTCGTTGGTGCATCTGGAATTATACTTACAAATCTAATGTGCAAGGCGATGAATAGGTCTTTGACTAATGTTCTGTTTGGAGGATTTGGTGAGATAGTTTCTGAAGCGGATGAGGATAAAATTTATGGTGGTAAGATAAAATCTGCTACCCCTGAAGAAGTAGCTATGCTTCTTGAAAATGCACGACGCGTTGTCATTGTTCCTGGTTATGGAATGGCCGTCTCACAAGCACAGTTTGCAGTTCGCGACTTGATGAAAGTTTTGGAGTCAAAAGGTGTTGAAGTTGAATTTGCAATTCACCCTGTTGCTGGACGAATGCCTGGGCATATGAATGTTTTGCTTGCCGAGGCGGATATACCGTATGAAAAATTAAAAGATATGGATGAAATAAACCCAACATTTGAGCAAGTAGATGTGTCTATTGTAATTGGTGCGAATGATGTAGTAAATCCGCTTGCACGAACTGATTCAAATAGCCCAATAGCAGGAATGCCAATTCTTGATGTTGATAAGTCAAAGACGGTGGTTGTTATAAAGCGAAGCTTGGCACCAGGATTTGCTGGGATACCAAATCCGCTTTTCGCAGCTGATAATACTTTGATGCTTTTCGGCGATGGGAAGAAAATGGTCCAAGAGTTAATAAATGCCTTGAAGGAATCTTAATAAAAACTTTTAATTCAGTTTTTAAGCCCCGACATTCGTCGGGGCTTTTTTGTTATGTCGTATAGTTATCTAACTCTTCGCACTTGAGGTATATCAAAGTGTTATTTCTAATGCGATGACTGTTTATTTGTTATTTTGAAATATCGCTCATGGAATCAAAAGATTTCGCAACTTTACGGAAAATTTCGTCAAACATTTTTTCAGTTAACTTTCCTGTGAAGGTGTTCCTTTGGCTTGGATGGTAAGAGCAAATTAAGTTTATCATTTTCTCGTTTTGTGGATTAACAAATGTTAATTCGTTCCCGTGGTAAAATTTCAAATTTCCGCTTGATTTTTCAAATTCAAAGTCAAACAATGTTTTCACAACCGTTGAAAACGCAAGTTGTCCGAGCGTGATAATTATTTTTACATTTTTGAGAAGTTCAAATTCACTTTTCAAATATATATTGCAATTCTCAATCTCTTTTTTAGTCGGCTTATTTTCTGGCGGGGCGCAACGAACGATGGCTGTTATATAACAATTGTTAAGTTTTAAACCATCATCTCTTGATATTGATTCGGGTTGATTAGCGAAGCCGAATTTGAACAGCGCCCTATAAAGCCATTCGCCACTTCTATCACCTGTGAACATTCTTCCAGTCCTGTTTCCACCATGTGCAGCAGGAGCAAGTCCAACAATCAAAATCTCAGCTTCTTCATCTCCGAAGCCTGGGACTGGTTTTCCCCAATAATCCCAGTTTTTAAATCTTGAAATTTTTTCCTTCGCAATTTTCTCACGCCATTTAACAAGTCGTAAGCATTTGCGGCAGTTTATAACTACATCGTTAAGTTCTTCAAACGATTTAAATTTCAATTTTGACATCTATCATCCTGTCATACCATTTTTCAAATTCAACCGATGTCGCAAGGTGGATTTCCAATGGTGCGTTGAAATTATATCTTTCAAGAATTAGTTTTTTCAATTTAGCTCTGCCGATTAAATCTTTGGGGACTTCTTCGCTTACGATTAAAATATCAATGTCACTGAAAACATTCCAATTTCCTTTGACAACCGAGCCAAAGACGAAAACTCTGAAATCTTTAAAATATAATCTCAATAACTCCTTTATCTCCTTTGCGATCGTCATATAATTTTTGAAAAACGGCTCTTTTTCCTCTTTCATTCGCCTTAACATATCCATATAAGCGTTCATGTTAACGACTCAACTATCTCTTTTATTTGATAAACTAACTTTTTCATTTTTTCAACTGGGGTTCTGTTGAACTGGACATCAAAATATCTGGTCGCAAGATATGCTTCTTCAAGTAGAAAGATGGTTTCTGTTTCTTTTAGGTTCTCAAGTGTTTCAATTTTATCTTTTTGTTCAATTATTTTCGCACATTCATCTATCAATTTTAGCAAACTATGAGTTTTGGGATAATCACCAACCTTTTTCCATAGTAGGTACTTTAAAAACAATTGGGCTGATTGTTCGTAATTAAATGCTGCAAAGTTGAAATCTTCTTTTGAGAGAAGGTAATCTGCAATTTCCAAGAATTTCAATGCATTTTTTTTCAAAAACTCGCCCATTAAATCACGCCGAGTTTTTTCCCTACCTTTTTAAAAGCTTCCAATGCCCTATCAATGTCATTTTTTGATAAAGCAGCTGAAATTTGGGCTCTCAGCCTCGCTTCACCTTTCGGGACAACCGGATACCATAGACCTTTGATATAAACTCCTTCTTTCAAAAGCTCCTCACTCATATCCATCGCAAGTGATGCTTCGCCAAGCATTATCGGGACGATCGGATGAATTCCATCAAGGATTTTGAAACCAAGATTTTTGATCTCGCGCCTGAAATACATCGTGTTTTCTCGCAATTTTTCAATAAGCGATGTATCTTCTTCAAGCATTTTAATTGCTTCAATAGTTGCTACTACGACAGCTGGAGGGAGGGAATTTGAAAATGTGTAAGGTCTTGATTTTTGTCTTAGGTATTCAATTAATTCTTTTTTACCGCTGATGAATCCACCAGCTGCGCCACCTATTGCCTTGCCGAGCGTTCCAGAAATGACCTCAACTTGACCGAACACGCCAAGCTCTTCTGCCGTCCCTCGTCCAGTTTTTCCTATTACTCCAAGTCCATGCGAGTCATCAACAAATAAAATTGCGTTGTATTTTTTCGCAAGTTCAATAAGTTGAGGTAGTGGTGCCATATCGCCTTCCATGCTGAAAACCCCATCAGTTGCAATTATCCTAAATCGGTAATCTTTATCCTTGTCCTCTTCAAGCATTTGTTCAAGTGCTTTCCAATCGCCGTGTGGATAAACTTTTTTATCAACGACTTCAGGTTTGCACAATCTTATGCCATCAATTATGCTTGCGTGGTTTAATCTATCGCTGTAAATCACATCTTTGTAGTTTTCATATCCAAGCGATTCATTCACAATTGAGGCGAAAAATCCCTCATTTGCTGCGAAACAAGATGAAAAAAGAATTGAATCTTCTGCTCCTACGAATTCTGCGATCTTTTCCTCAAGTTGTTTATGAATTGACTGAGTTCCGCAGATAAACCTGACAGATGCAACTCCATATCCGTATTCTTTAATTCCACGAATTGCGGCTTCTTTAATTCTTGGATGCGATGCAAGTCCAAGGTAATTATTTGAGGCAAGCATTATAACTTCCCTTCCATCTACTCTAACGACTCCACCTTGTTCGCTTAAAAGTGGTATTTCTTTTTTGAATGTTTTTGTCGCATGTAATCTGTTAAGTTCGTTTGTTAAAACTTGTGTGTAGTTCATTTTATTTTCAGTGATTTTGTTTTTAAGGTTTTAAAATTACCTTTAATCCGTCACCATTTTTTATTGCGTTGAAACCTTCTTCAAATTTTTCAAGCGGTAGCTGATGAGTTATAAATCCAGTTTCAAGGATTTTATCCGCAAGACCACTTTTCAACAGAGCACGCATTATTTCCCATGTCTCAAAAACTTTCCTTCCAATTATCCCATGAATTGTGATCCCTTTGAAAATTACATTCTTTGAAAAATCAATTTTAAAGTCACCTTCTGGAAGACCAAGTAGTGAAATTGTCCCGCCCATTCTTATGACTTCAAATGCGTCCTGGTAAGCTTTATAATTTCCAGACATTTCAAATACTACATCAACACCTGTTCCGCCAGTTTCAGATTTGACGGTTTTTATAAATCTTTCTCTTTCTTCCGGAATTGCCACATCAAAGCAATAATCTGCGCCAAATTTTTTCGCTATTGAAAATCTTTTTTCAACGATTTTTTCATGAGTTGCTCCTGTTCCAGGTTTTGATGCGTCTGTGACGAAAATTTTAGATGCACCACTCATTTTCGCAATTGCGGTTGCCATAAGTCCTTGGACTCCGCATCCGAGGATCGCAACTGTTTGTCCCATCAAGTTAACGGATTGAGCAGTGTGAACCGCGTTTCCAATTGCATCCATAAATGCGATTATTTCAACCGGAAGCTCGCCGTTCTTAAAAAGCACTATGTTTTCCGCTGGCACTTTTGCATATTTAGTGAAAATTCCATCTTCATGAATTCCCTTTATCTTTGTGTTTTGACAGACATGTTTTTGACCCATGCGACACTGATGGCATCTTCCACAAGTTATGTGCATTTCAGCAGAGATTATGAAATTTTCCCTTAACACCTCAATTAAATCTGGATCTTTAGCGAGCTCATCAATCGTTCTTTTCCCGACAAAATTGCTAAGAGTTTCATCCTCATATGATTTTTCAATCAAAAGACCTGCTAAATGTTTTCTTGCAATATCTCCGGCGTCAACAATTTTGCCTGCAAACTCATGTCCTACGATGACATAAGGTGTTGTGTTTAAGAGCATTTCGTCTTTTAGAGATTGCTTGCTGTTGTAAATTCCAACATCTGTTCCACATATTGCTGCTGAAACAACTTCAATTTTTACTTCCCTTGGATCGGTTATCTCAGGTACTGGAACCTCGGTGAGGATAAGTCCTTTTTCCCATTCCTTATCTGGATGGGGGGTTGGTTTGATGACGGCTTTCATAGTGTTGTTTTTGGTGTGCATTTAAATGTCCTTATTTCTTTTTGTTAAACCGATTTTATCGGTTCAAGTGTAAATATAACCAAAAGATTTTTTTAGTTCAATTAGAATAAACCATACTTTGTCCTCAAGTAGTTTTATTAAGCCTTACTTTTAACTTTGCTTGTGTGAAATCAAAAATTTTCCAGTTTGGGGCATCTCGTTGGGAAATACCCAAATTTGATAATTTAAATTGTGCGGATTAAATTTTAACAAAAGTTCCTCTTTTTTGCTTTATGGTTTAAAAACGCTTCTTAGGTTTTCTATCTGTAGTTATTGAAATCGCGAGAAAAACAACTAATTTAGATGATCAAAAAATTACTGCCTTAGCAAAGTTTGAATTTATGTCATTTATATTCTCTCTTTTTCTAATTTTAACTGGAATCTTGATCTCGGCGCTTGAAACTGCGATAATGACGCTTGAGGGAGAGGAAAAACTTAAACGCATATTGTTTAGTAGAATACATCTTTTCAAGCGAAATCCCGATCGTTTTAAATTTGTCAGCTCTTGCTTTAAAACTTTCCTTTTTATTTCAGCCTTTGTTTTACTTGGGGTGTGGTCAGAAGGTAAGATGACTTTGCTGTTTATCGTTTTTGTGGTTGCAATGTTTTCAATTTATCTGCTTCAGTTGGCGCAGAATTTTTCTGAGAAAAATCCTGATTTAGTTGTCAAAAGATTAGAAATTTTGATTCATTTTATTTTTTATCTTTTCAAGCTTTCATTTCTTCTTCCGAAGAAACTTATTATGTTTTCCGGGAGAAGCGTGGATATTGTAAAGCGTGAGTTTGAATTTTTAATCCACGGCATTGAAACAGATGAAAATCCAGATGAAAATTTGCTTCTTAAAAATGTGTTTGAATTCAACGATAAGACGGTCCGAGAGATAATGGTTCCGAGAACGAAGGTTGTTGCTCTTGATATAAACGCACCACGCGAGAAAGTAATAAAAATTGTGCTTAATGAAGGATATTCACGGCTTCCAGTTTATAGAGATACGATTGATAATATAATTGGTGTGATTTATGCAAAAGATTTGATAAACTACATTGAGGAGCCAAATCTATTTGTCCTTTACGATCTTTTGAGACCCGCATATTTTGTCCCCGAAACTAAGAAGATAAGTGAACTGTTAAAAGAATTACAAAAAAACAAAATTCATATCGCTATCGTTGTAGATGAATTCGGAGGGTTTCAGGGAATCGTCACACTTGAAGATATACTTGAGGAAATAGTGGGCGAGATTCACGATGAATATGATCAGGTTGAAAAAAGCTATGAGGTTCTAAACGATGGCTCAATCGTCGTTGATGCCGGAATGCTTGTGAGCGATTTCAATAGGAAATTCGGTGAGGATATTCCGGAGGGGACTGATTATGAAAGCATCGGTGGTTTCGTATCAAAACTTGCTGGACGAATTCCAAATGAAGGTGAGAAGATTAAGTTCAGAAACATTGTTTTTGAGGTTCTTAAAAAATCAAAAAGAAAAATAATTGAACTAAAAATAACCAGAGCAGACAAATGGGCTTTCTTGAGAAAATCGTGAAAAGCAAATTAGCAGAAGTTGAAAGATCCAAAGAGATACTACAGTTGAAAGATCTAAGAAAACTTATTGACCATCCAATGTATAAACATTTTAGCTTGTCCGCATCATTGAGAAAGGAAAAACAATTGAAGATAATCGCAGAGATAAAAAATATATCTACATATTCCGGAGCTTTGAACTCTGATAATTTTTCTCTGGCTGCGATTGCTAAGGAATACGAAATGGCTGGGGCGAGTGCAATTTCTGTTCCGACTGATTTTAAGTTTTTGGGTGGGAGAAAACAACATTTATCGCAGGTAAAAAGCAGTGTGAATATTCCCGTTTTAAGAAAAGATTTCATCATTGACGAGTACCAAATTTATGAGACGAAATATATTGGAGCGGATGCTGTTCTCTTGATTGTAAAGATAATTGATGATGTTCAACTTGAAGATTATTTACAACTTGCGAAGGAGATTGGGCTTGATGTCCTTGTTGAGGTTTTTGATAAACATGATATCGCGCGGGTTTTGAAAGTTTCACCATATCCAAAGTTGATTGGAATAAATAACAGAGATCCTGAAACATTTGAAGCGAATATAAATAAGTCAATTGATTTTTGTAAATTTCTTCCAGATGATGTTATAAAAGTTAGCGAAGGTGGAATCAGCGAAAGGGAAGATGTCCTCAAAATTTTAGACGCAGGTTTTGATGCCATTCTTCTTGATGAGGTTTTAATGAAGGCGGAAAATAAAATCGCGAAAATTTACGAATTAATCGGTGAAAGTTCGGGAAAAGCTTGATTATGGAAATTTTCAGATCTAGGCAATGGAACGGAAATCATCTTTATCGTCAAATATGTAGAATCTGATAAGAGTTTTGAAATTGCATCCGAGGCGAAAAAAAGCGAAATTATAAGTGTGAATTATTTATCTATGAAAGAACCTTGAAAAACAAAAGAGGATCTATAGATGGAAACTATATCTGGGCTTTTGTATAAGGAGGAGCAAACTTTCCCAACATGGTTTTATTTTCTTTTTTTCAGTTGGATTCCTTTCATAGTTGCTCTGTTTTTTATGAATCCCGAGCTCATTGAGAAAAGTGAGGTTGTCCTTGCAATTTTAGGTGCTCTTTTGTTTGAAGTTTTGATAATTGGTTTTATAGGTAAAATGACAGTTATTGTAAGATGGAATGAGTTGGTGGTAAAACTTGGTTTCTTTGGAAAAACGATGACTAAGATTAAAAAGGTTGAGATCAAAAATGTCAGAGTCGTTGAGGAAAAGTTGTGGAAGAAATATGGTGGCTGGGGAATGAGAGGAACATTTGGGACTATTGCTTATGTCTATTATGGTGATAAGGGCGTTGAGATTGAACTACAGGAAAATTATCCACGAGGCGGGGGATTGCGGAAGCTTATAAGTCTTGAAAAAGTCGTGATTTCAAGCAAAAATCCAAATCGCCTCGCAGACGCCATAATGTCAATGAGTTAAAATAAAAATTTTTTATAACTTATGTTTCAAACAGAAAAAGCGCTTATAATTTTGCCAGCAAGGATAAGTGATTTAAAAGTGGACGATAGCTTTTCTTTTGAGGAAAAACTTGAAATCTACAAGGCTATTCTCCACGATACAAGCGAATATTATGTTCAAAGGAGCAGAAATACTAATGTTTATGTTTATTTTCCCGATTATGAGACATGTGATCTCTTGGTTCAGGTTTTCCCGCTTCGCGTTAGAGCATCAATAGTTGAAGGCAACGGCAACATTTATTTTGAAAGCATTTCAAGGGCGTTTAAAGAAGAGCGTAAATTTGTGGTTTTGCTTGAAATTTCAAGTTTCATTTATCCAATACCGTGGATAAACAATGCTTATGAGGTTATGACTCATAAATACGATGTCATAGTTACATCAATTTATAGAGATAATCCGAACAAGTTGATTGGTTTAAAGAAGATGCATGAAAGATTTTTGATGGGATTAGAAAATGAGTGTGATGAGCTTAACATATTAAAATTTGCAAGTGAGATTGATGTTCTTTATGTCCCGTTGAGGAGAATTGAGTATGCGTTTGATATTGAATCTTTAAAAAAGGTTTTTTCTCAAGTTATAAATTATAGCAAGGATGACGATTTCAAAAGGACGAGGTTGGCTATTTTAAATCTTTTGAAGAAAAGAAAAATAACGGTTTTTGACTGAATGAAGGTTGGAATTTTGGGAGGCACTTTTAATCCGCCACACATTGGGCACCTGATCATAGCGGAGATCATAAGAGATGAAGCGAATCTTGACAAGATTATTTTTATTCCGTGTGCAAGTCCACCGCACAAACAAACGCGGGAATATCTATCACAAATTGCAAGTCCACAACATAGATTTGAAATGGTAAAACTCTCAATAAAAGGTAATTCTTTCTTTGAGGTTTCGGATATTGAAATAAAACGAGGTGGAATTTCTTACACGGTTGAGACAGTAAATTATTTAGTTGAAAATTTTCCGGAAAATAGTTTTTATCTTTTGATTGGTGCGGATCAGTTCAGAGAGTTTCACACTTGGAGAGAACCGAACGAGATCGTCAAAAAAGCACATCTTCTCGTTTTCAATCGTTTTGGTTATACTATTCCGACTTCGGAATTTTCTAACTTTGCGACATTTATCACAGTGCCAAACATAGAAATTTCGGCGTCGGCAATAAGAAGGAGGGTTAAATTAGGAAAATCAATAAGATACCTCGTCGTTCCAGAAGTTGAAGAATATATTTATAAAAACGGCTTATATAGGTAGTTTGTGCGAGGTTGGGATGTTAATTTTGTAAGTTGGTTTATTCGCCTAACTTTTGAAAAACCACGACGGTTCGCTCACCTAAATAGTTAAATGGAAAATAATGATTGATAGAGTTTTCAATTTTTTGAAGGAATTTGAAAAGTTTCTCTGGCAATCGTTCTTGTGGTTTTAAATAAGCTGGTGGCAATAGAAATGGCAAGGCGTAAACTTTCTTTATTGCGAAGTAATTTTCAGAAAATTTCTTTATATCTTTTAGCGAATAAAATCTTGCGCTCACATCATACTCCTTGCCGTCAAGTGTGATGTATCCCCAACCTTTTAATCGTTTCTTCAGATAGTTTGTTATCCCAAGTGTGAAAAATATGAAATCACCCCAATACCAGCGATTTATAAACGAAGCGATGAAAAATGAACCAGGTTTTAAAATTTTGTGAAGTTTTTTGAAGAACAAGGGCACATCAGAAAGACAATTTAAAACTCCAAATGAAGAGTATGCACCATCAAATTGAATCTTGAATGAATCAATGTATTCTGCGGGCAAATTTAATAACTTAGCGTTTGAATCAACTTTAGTTTTAGCAACTTTCAGCATCTCAATAGATAAATCTGTAAGAACAAGCTTACAGCCGTGTTTTATCATCTCTTTTGCTTCTTCCCCTGTGCCACAGCCAATCTCAATAAGGTTTTGTCCAGGCTGAAAATATCGCTTCAAAATTTTCAGATTCGTAGTTCTTAAGTATTCCTCCGGTTTTCTGTTATTGTCGTAAATTGGGGCGTAGAGATTCCAGAAAAATTTATGTTTCAAGATATTGTCTTTCATCTACCTTCTGCTGGTTGAAATTGAACTATATTTGAATTAGATGTCTTTGCCATTAAATCAACGATCGCTCTTGAAAGAATTAGTTCAACTTTATTTCTAAATTTTTCAACAATTGACGCTTTTTTTCCTGCCTGAAACCAAGCATCTTTCCATTCTCTATGAAACCATCTTATAACCCATTTATAGAATTTGGTGTCGTATTTCTCGCGCCTGAATAAAAGTTTGTTCTCCGCCGTATAATCCCAGTCAATCATCCAATCTTGCGATTCAAACATCAACCTATCTCTAACTTGTTCATAGAATTTTGTGCCTGGTAATGGATAAGCAATGGTTGTGCTGAATTGATCTGGGAGTGTTTCTCTTAAAAGTTTTACCGAAAGTTGTAAATCTTCAAGGTCCTCGCCTGGATAGCCGACCATCATAAAGAAATATGTTTTGATGCCGAGTTTTTTACAAATTTCGGATGCTTTATAGATTTGTCCTACGGTTATTCCTTTTTCCATCGCATCAAGAACTTTTTGAGAACCTGATTCAGCACCGAAATAAATTTTTTCGCAACCCATATCTTTTAGTGCTTTAAGCATGTCTTCTGAAGCAAGATTTACCCTTGTGAGACACTCAAATGGTATGACAGCATCTCTTTTTATAACTTCTTCACTCCACTTTAAAACCCAATTTTTTTGCACCCCTGTTATATCGTCAACTACTCTAATGAAATCAGGGGCATATGTTTCTTTCAAAAGTTTCATTTCCTCAGCTGAATTAGCTGGAGTTCTGACTCTGTATTTTCTTCCAAAAACCGCCTTTTGACACCATGAACAATGATAAGGACAACCCCTGCTGTTTATGATTGTAAGAGACCAATATCCATGTTTCTTTTTCCATGCCTTTCTATAATCGTCCATATCAACGAGGTCTCTCGCTGGGAAAGGAATTGAATCAAGGTTTTGGATTAATTCTCTCGGTTTTGTTGAAATTATATTGCCGGTTTTGTCACGCAATCTTAAGCCCGGAATTTCCCTTATATCATCTGGAAAGTTATCTTTTTTGAAGTAAAAGTTTGCGAGTTCAAGCATTGTAATTTCTCCCTCGTCAAATACAACTACATCAACAGGGAAATCGTTATTTGTTCCCTTGTAAAGTAAATATCTTTCTGGCAGAGCTGTTGGATCCGGACCCCCAAGAATTACCTTTGCGCCATATCTATGTGCTATGTCTGCAATGATTAAGGCATTTCTGCGGATTGTGATTAGTGAGGTGATCCCAACAACCTTTGGCTTTCGTGTTTTCATATAATTTTCAAATTCGTTAAAATCCTTTCTGAATGTGCAGTCAAATAGTTCAACTTCATAACCATTGTTTCGTAAAACGGAAGCAAGGTACATCAATCCGAGTGGGAAATAGGGAGTCATAATTTTTTTCTCAACAGGATCTTTCTCAATAAAAAGAGGATGGACGAGTGTGATATCTATTGCCATTTCGTTTTTTCTTTAGTTGTTTGTAAAGAAAATAATTCTCTAAAAAATTCACTAATTTCAGGCAAGCGAATTATCCGAAGAAAACCTCAGCTATTTCAAATAGCTCAGGATCTACGGTTTTCAAACCGCCAACCACTTCATAAAGTTCAACATCTGTGATTTCGTTGCCGTGAAGAGCTGTCATCACTCCAAATTTTTTCTCGTTTATCAATTCAACGGCTTTTATGCCGAATCTTGTTGCAAGTATTCTATCAAATGCAGTTGGGGAGCCACCGCGCTGTATGTGTCCAAGAATTGTTGCTCTTGCTTCCATACCTGTTCTTTTTTCAATCTGATCTGCGACAAGGTTTCCAATTCCACCAAGCCGAACATGACCGAATTCATCAACCCTGAGGTCTTGGACAATCAAAGTTCCGTCTTTATCAATATGTTCTTGAACTTTAAATTTAGCCCCTTCCGCTACAACAACTATGCTAAAGTTTTTTCCGCGAGCATGTCGTTTTTCAATAACTTGACAAACTTGCTCAATATCAAATGGTTTTTCAGGAATCAAAATAACATCAGCTCCACCAGCAAGACCCGAATACAAAGCTATCCATCCAGTATGGCGACCCATGACTTCAACTACTGCAACACGATTATGACTTTCAGCAGTTGTATGTATTCTATCAATTGCTTCCATAGCAATGTTAACTGCTGTATCAAATCCAATTGAGTAATCCGTTCCTCTTACATCGTTGTCAATTGTTTTTGGTATTCCGACGACATTTACCCCAGCTTTGTGAAGTTTATACGCAACACTTAAAGTATCTTCGCCACCAATTGCAACAAGTGCATCTATTTTTTCTTTTTCAAGGTTTTCAATGATTGTCTTTTCTCCATCAGGATGTTTGTATGGGTTTGTCCTTGAGGTACCAAGAATTGTCCCACCGCGTGGAAGGATCCCAGATATGTTATTTAAATCAAGAGGGAAAAACTCAGATGTCAATAATCCTTTCCATCCATACTTTATGCCTATTGTTTCGTGTTCAAAGGCAAGCGCCTTACGAACGATAGATCTTATCGCAGCATTTAATCCAGGGCAATCTCCACCGCCCGTTAAAATCCCTATTCTCATTTTGAATTCACCTCCCTATATTATTTCTTTTAATTTCGCTTCAAGTTTTGGATATTCTTCTGGTTTAGTGATTTTCAGCACTGGATTACCTTCTTTGTCAAATAGAATAACGACTGGGACATCAAATATGAGATAATTTTCGGCTATCCTGTAATCTCTTATGGCGTTAAAATTCAAAACTTTTACGCTTCCTTTGAAATCATTTTTTATTTTGTCCATCATTGAATTCATATCTCTACAAGGTTGATTATCAACCCAGAAAAAAACAATCGTTGGTTTTCCGTTTATAAATTCAGGTAAAAGTTTTTTCTTTTTTTGACTTATGCTTAGAACCAGCCATATCCCAGTTATAAGAACGAAAGCAAAAAGAATTAGCAGCAGGGAGCTTAGCAATTTTCAAAGTGAAATTTATTTTCAAAATTATCAACAGAGCAAAAGCAGATTTCGTTTCAAAGTTATGAAATCGTCGGTTCATAGTCAAGAAAAATCTACTATTTTTAAGGTGTGCTTTTAAAAAGCGACTTGCTAAGTTACTGGGGCTTTCGTTTGATTAGATTTTTTTCCGTCATTTGGGTTTATTATTTTTTAATTAAGATCTATCACAAAGTCCAGAAAGCAAGGTTGAGAGCAATTTTTATAGATGTCCCAGGACTATCTGAATATGAGAAAATTTGGGATTTGCAAAAGCGAATTCACAGTTTGAGAGTCAAAAAAGTTATTTATGATGTTTTGATCTTTACTGAGCATGGGCATGTCTATACAATAGGAAAGGCGGGAGATGAGAGCGATTTAAAAATTGGTGAGAATTTTTTAAAACATCTTGGTATAAAGTTTTTTAAAATTGATCGTGGGGGCAAGATAACATATCATGGACCTGGGCAAATTGTAGGATATCCTGTTTTTCATCTTGAAGAATTAGGAATTGATGTTCACTCTTACTTGCGAATGATTGAAGAAGTTATAATTCTTACTCTTTCTGATTTCGGGATAAAGAGCGAGCGCAGGAGCAATTTGACAGGGGTTTGGGTTGGGGAAGATAAAATCGCGTCAATTGGGATCAAGGTGAGTCATTGGGTTACGATGCATGGGTTTGCTTTAAATGTTAATACTGATTTGAAATATTTTGATTTTATCTTTCCGTGTGGACTACGCGATGTTAAGATGACATCAATGCAAAGAATTCTCGGACGCGAGGTTGATATTGGCGAGGTGAAGAAGGTTTTAAGAGAAAAGTTTGAAAATGTTTTTGGCTTTGAATTTATTGAGACCGATTTAGAAATTTTTGAAAAGAAGCGAGAAATTTTTTAAAATAGAAAAAACAAAAATTAGAAATCGCTATGCGTAAAAATTTGACCAAACAGGTCAATCGTATTGTGGAGGCAGAAGGGGGGATTGAAACAGCGGTTGAAATAAAACCAGATATGTTGATTCAAGGGTTAAAATCAATGTATGTTGCCAGACAGATAGATAACAAAGCGATGACACTTTTAAAGCAAGGTAAAGTTTTCTTTCATATTGGTGTATCTGGGCATGAAGCTATTCAAGTGGCAAGCGCAATGAATTTCCGTCCTGGTTATGATTGGTTTTATCCGTATTACAGAGACTGGGCGTTTGTTTATCAACTTGGTGTTACGCTTGAGGAGCTTTTTTACAGTGTCTTTGGCAGAGCTGATTGTCCTGCAACAGGCGGGAGGCAAATGCCAGCTCATTTTGGTAAAAAGGAATTGAGAATAGTTACACAATCAAGTCCAACTGGAACTCAATATCTTCAGGCAGTTGGCACAGCAATGGGTTGTGTAAGAGATGGAACAGATGAAGTTGTTTATGTTTCAGGCGGTGATGGTTCAACAAGTGAAGGTGAGTTTCATGAGGCATTGAATTGGGCAAGTAAAGATAAATTGCCAGTTATTTTTGTTATTCAAAATAATAGATATGCTATATCTGTGCCAATTTTTGAGCAGACGGCTGGCGCATCCGTTGCAAAGATAGGACAGGGATTTTGGGGGCTTGAGGTATATGAAATAGATGGCACGGATTTCATTCAAAGTTATCAAACCGTGAAAAAAGCAGTAGAAAGGGCACGAGCAGGGTTAGGTCCTACAATGATAGTCGCAAATGTCGTAAGGTTGATACCACATTCGTCTTCCGATGATCATAGAAAATATAGAGATCCCGAAGAGCTTGAGAAAGATAGATTAAACGATCCAATTTTAAGGATGGAAGAAATTTTGATCAGAGAAGAAATTTTAACGAAAGAGGAAATTAACAGAATTTATTCAGATCTTGATGTTGAGATTGAAAAAGCGGTTGAAAACGCAGAAAAGAAAAATTATGCAAGTCCTGATACCGTTTTGCTTCATGTTTATGCTCCAGAAAACACAAGACTGTTAAATTACGAAGCAACGATCCCATCTGGAAAGCCAATCGTGATGGTTGATGCAATAAACCATGCGCTACACGAGGAGATGGAACTAAATCCGAAAATGCTTGTATATGGTGAAGATGTAGCGGATCCTAAAGGTGGTGTTTTCACTGCGACGAAAGGTTTAACAATGAAATTTGGAAAAGAGAGAGCTTTTAACTCGCCTCTTGCAGAAGCCAGCATCGTCGGCACAGCAATTGGACTCGCAATCAAGGGATATAAACCTGTCGTTGAGATACAATTTGGAGATTACATTTGGCCTGCGATGATGCAAATAAGAGATGAGCTTGCTACATTAAGATATAGATCCAACGGAAATTGGGCAGCTCCAGTTGTGATAAGAGTACCTGTCGGCGGATATATTCATGGTGGACATTATCATAGCCAAAATATTGAAGGATTCTTTGCCCATCTTCCTGGAATTTTTATCGCTTATCCATCAAACGCAGCCGACGCAAAAGGACTTCTAAAAACAGCATGTCGGATTGAAGATCCTGTTCTTTTCCTTGAGCATAAAGCACTATATCGCTCTCCTCAAGCAATGTCTCCTGAGCCTGATAAAGATTATTTGCTTCCATTTGGAAAAGCTCAAGTCAAAAAACAAGGTAAAGATGCAACGATTATAACTTGGGGATTGATGGTTTATAAATCTCTTGAAGCGGTTAAGTTAATTGAACAAAAATATGGTGTTGAAATTGAAATAATTGACATAAGGACGATAAATCCGCTTGATAAGGAAACAATTTTAAATTCTGTGAAAAAAACAAGCAGAGTTTTGATAGTTCATGAAGATACTTTGACAGCTGGATTCGGTGCTGAAATTTCAGCGATCATCGCGGAAGAAGCATTTGAATATCTTGATGCGCCTGTTAAAAGAGTAGCTGGTCTTGATGTCCCTGGGATTCCTTATGCTCCAACTCTTGAAGAAGCAGCTCTTCCACAGACCGATTGGATTGTGAGGGCACTTGAAGAGTTAATAAAGTATTAAAAAACCTGTAGGAGGGCAAGAAATGTTAGTTATAACTATTCCAAAGCCACTTAGAGAAAAACTTGGAGATGAAGCTTCTGATTCGCTCGTTGAGTTATTGAATAAAGTTTATCAAACGACAAAGGAGAATATAATTGAATTGTCAGCGGACAAGTTTGAGAAAAAAACTTGTGTCAGAGATGTCGGAATTGGATAAAAAGGTTGGAAATGAAATTTCACGCTTGGAGCAAAAGATAATAGAATTAGAGCAGAAGATGATGAGAGAAATTTCACGCTTGGAGCAAAAGATGATAGATGAAGTTTCAAAGTTGCGTGTTGAAATGGCAAGAAATCATGCGTCATTAATTCGGTGGATGTTTATTCTCTGGATTGGGCAAATAGGTGCTATAATCGGAATTTTACTTGCTTTCTTCAAATGAAAACAAATTTACGATAATAATATGAGAGTAGAAGTCATAATGCCGAAAATGGGCGAAAGCTTACAAGAGGGAACAATTTTAAAGTGGCATAAAAAACCAGGCGATAGAGTTCAAAAGGACGAAATTTTGCTTGAAATAAGCACTGATAAAGTTGATACTGAAATTCCGTCTCCTGCAAGTGGAATTTTGACTGAGATTTTATTCAAAGAAAACGAAACGATCGCTGTTGGCACTGTTATTGCATACATAGAGACAGAAGTCTCAGAGGAAACTGTAAAAACAATCACAGCAAGAGAAGAAAAAATTGAACCTATTGCTGAAAAGAAAACCGAAGAAGAATTTAAGAGGTTTGAAAACTTCGTTTATGAAGAGATACCTATTAGGACAAAAAGGTTTTATTCACCAGTTGTGCGGGAGATCGCAAGGCGTGAGGGGATAACTATTGATGAGCTTGAAAAAATACCAGGCACAGGGCACGGTGGTAGATTAACTAAAAATGATCTTTTAAACTATATAGAAGCGAAGAAGAAAAAGGCTAAAGTTGAACAGATGGTGAAAAGAGCCGAAGAAATTGAAAAAGTGGAAATACCAACTCCAAAGTATGAAGTTTATCCAGAAGGTAAAGTTGAAATAATTGAAATGAGCCATGTTATAAAAGCAATGGCGGAGCATATGGTTCGGAGTGTGAGGACATCGCCACATGTTTCAGCGATCTCTGAATGTGATATGACGGAGATTATGAACTTCATCAATAAAAACGCTGATGAATTTCAAAAGAGAGAAGGATTTAAACTTACTTTAACACCATTTATTGTTGATGCTGTTGTTAGGGCTTTGAAGGAGTTTCCACTTATAAATAGCAGTATTGATGGCGATAAGATCATAGTTAAAAAATATATAAACATCGGAATTGCAGTTGCCACAGATTACGGGCTAATAGTTCCAGTGATAAAGAACGCTGACGAGAAGAATTTCATCGGGCTTGCAAGAGCTGTTAATGACATCGTCGTAAGAGCAAGAAACAAAAAATTAACACCTGATGATATTCAAGGTGGAACATTTAGCATCACGAATTACGGTGTTTTTGGTAATATAATTGGAACTCCGATCATAAATCAACCGCAAGTTGCGATTCTTGGGGTTGGCGCAGTAAAAAAACGCCCCGTAGTGATAACTAAAAATGGCGAAGATTATATCGCAATTCGTTCAATTGCTTTTCTGACTTTATCTTTTGATCACAGGATCATTGATGGAGCTCTTGGCGGAAGATTTCTTGAGAGGGTAGTTTATTATCTTGAAAATTTTGATTTCAAAGGGATAATTTAAACCAAAAATAAACTTGACGAAAAATGCGTAAGGTATTGCTTTTTCTGTTGACGCTATTTTTGACCGCATGTGCACAAAAGGAAAATCCAAATCACGATAAAATTGATTATTTGAAACTCCATTACGATGCAATTGTTGCGGATACGCACAACGATGTCCTCCTTCGCGCAATGAGTGGTGAAGATATAACGGTTGAAACAAAGAATGGACATTCCGATTTGGTAAGGTTGAAAAAAGGTGGGGTTGATGTGCAAGTTTTTGCTATATGGGTCGATCCAATTGCTTTTGAAAAAAATCCATTTAAAAGAGCAAATGATATGATTGACACGCTTTATTCAATTGTGAAACGAAACAGCGATAAAATTGCCATTGTCACTAACTTTGCAGAACTTGAGAAAGCCATAAACGATGGGAAAATTTGTGCATTAATTGGAATTGAGGGTGCGCATCCAATAGAAAACAGCATTGAGAAACTTGAACAGCTATATAAGCGAGGGGCAAGATATCTCGGCTTGACCTGGGAAAACAGCTTGGATTGGGTTACATCAGCACGAGATGAGGTTATGAATCCAAATCTCAAAAGAAAAGGTTTAAGTGAGTTCGGAAAAGAGGTTATCCAGAAAATGAACGAACTTGGGATGTTAATAGATGTTTCACATCTTGGTGAACAAGCTTTTTGGGATGTCATAAAGATAACTAAAAAACCTGTCATAGCCTCACATTCGAGTGTCTATAAACTTTGTCCACACTACAGAAATTTGAAGGATGAACAAATCAAAGCGATTGCGCAAACGGGCGGAGTCGTATTTGTTAATTTCTACGCTGAATATATTGATTCAACATTTAACACGAAGCGGAAAAAACTTGAGGAAAAATACAAAGCGCAATTTGATTCAATTAAAGCATTATATGAAAACAATCCTCAAGAATATCGCAGGGCAAGACGTCAGCTTATTTTGAAAATTGCAGATGAACTTCGTCCACCGCTTGATGTTTTAATTGATCATATAGATTATATTGCAAAGTTGGTAGGTGTTGATCATGTTGGACTTGGTTCTGATTTTGACGGGATAAGCATCACGCCACTTGAGATGGATGATGTCACATTTCTACCGAACATAACGAGGAAACTTCTTGAGAGGGGATATTCAGTTGAAGATGTAAAGAAAATTTTAGGGGGAAATTTCCTAAGGGTTTTTAAACAGGTCTGCGGATAAAAATAAAAATTGGGAATGCAAAATGAGAATCATAAAAACATTTTTGATCGTTGCTTTTTTCAGCTCTCTTGTGTTGTCTCAAGGTAGCGAATTTTTACCTGCGTCTTTTTTTAAGGCAAATAGAGAAGAGTTTATGAAACAAATCGGCAACGAAGCGGTTGCAGTTTTTTATTCAAATTCTCCGAAGATAAGATCAAATAATGTTGAATACAGGTTTAAGCAAGATAACAACTTCTTTTATCTAACTGGTCTTGAAGAACCAGACGCTGTGCTTGTCCTTGTCCCGGTCGGATTTGCTCCATCTGTTTTAAAGCTTGCAACGAGAGCAACGGGGAAATACTATGATTTCACACTTGATACAATAAAAGCTGATGTTAAAATTCGTGAAGTTTTATTTTTAAAGGAAAGGGATTCACTTCGTGAAATATGGACGGGACGAACTCTTGGCACGAAAGGAGCGATGGAAAAACTCGGAATTCAACTCGCTTTACCGATAGAAGAATTTAAAAATGTGATACGAGCCATTATATTTGCTTCAAGAGCTAAAATACTTTATTTCCCATATCCAACGGGTTGTAATGATGGAAGCACAAGAGAAATCGTTAGTGTTCTTGAATCCATCGTTAGCTCGCAACGAGGCAGGTTGCAATTTTCAGATCCTACTGCAATCGTTGCAAGGATGAGAATGAAGAAGAAACCAGAGGAAATAGAACTTATCAAAAAAGCAGTTGACATAACTGTTAAGGCACACCGTCAGGTCATGATGTCGTGTGAGCCGGGAATGTATGAATATGAACTTCAAGCGATAGCGGAATATGTCTTTACGAAACTTGGTGCTGGATATCCAGCTTTTCCATCAATTATAGGTTCCGGTGAAAATTCCGTGATACTACACTATAACTCAAACAGGAAAAAAATTAACAATGGTGAAGTAATCGTAGTTGATATTGGTGCAGAATATGGCAATTACTGCGCAGATGTCACGAGGACAATTCCAGCAAATGGTAAATTTACACCAGAGCAAAGGGAAATTTACGAAATCGTCCTCAAAGCGCAAGAAGAAACGATAAAAATGGTTAGACCAGGTGTAAGCTTTGTTGATCTTCAATTGAAGGCTTCAGATGTGATCGCTGAAGGATTATTAAAGCTTGGAATTATAAAAGATAAAAGCGAAGTCAGAAAATACTTCATGCATGGCGTTACTCATTACCTTGGGCTTGATGTCCATGATGTTGGTACGCCAGGAAACCTTGAACCTGGAATGGTTATAACAATTGAACCTGGAATTTACATACCTGCTGGCTCTGAATGTGATCCTAAATATTGGAACATTGGCGTTAGAATTGAAGATGATATTCTCGTTACGGATGGAGGTTATCTCATTCTTTCTTCTGGAGCTCCTAAAACAGTTGATGAAATTGAACGACTTATGAGGAGAAAGGGAGTTGGAAACGAGCCTGTTGATTGATTTTCAATAAGTTTTTCTTTGCTTTTTTGGATTTTGTGATTTAAATTTGAATGCTCTTTGTTCAGGCAAAATAAAATTTTTCGTTTTTATGAAGCCGTTTTATCTGATAATGCCAGATGGAACAGTGAAACAGATTAATCCCTTTACGGAAAGCGAAGTATGGTCAGTGCCTGGAAGAAATCATAAACCAATAGCGAATGAAGTTCCAGAAACAGCTAAACCTCTTGAAGTACATCATCCTGAAGATTACTGTTCATTTTGTCAAACAAGGTATTACGAGGTTCCCCCAGAGAAATCGCGACTTATTAAACTACCAGATGGAAGTTATAAACGAATTGATTATTTAGCGCCAGACAAATACTTTGATACTGTCGCTGAATTTAGGAGGGTTGGAAATCTTTTTGAGATCGTCACACTTGATTACTGGCGAAAAAACTATGAATACAGATTCACAAAAGAGAAAGAAGAGTGGAAAAGATCCTATCTTGAAAATCCAGCTGGGATGAAACATGTGCTTGAGTTGATTAACTATAAATTGCGCATGATGGGGAAAACCCCGGAGGAGATAAATTCAATTCCAACTGATGAAAAATTGAAAATCGCTGATAGTTTTTTTGGTGGTTGTCACGAGATAATAATTGCGAAAAAGCATTATATTGATGAAGCGAAGTGGACAAGCGATTTGTGTTCGTCGGGAGAGTTAACACAAGAGGAGCATTATCAGTACTTTAAGTTCACAATTGATGCCATGGTTGACATAATGAGGTCAAATCGCTATGTCAGATATATTGCTATTTTTCAAAACTGGCTTAGACCAGCTGGTGCTTCGTTTGATCATCTTCATAAGCAGCTTGTCGGGCTTGACGATTGGGGCGCAACAATAGAAAAGCAAATAGCAATGGTTAGAGAAAATCCGAATGTATATAATGAATACGCTGTCAATTTTGCAGGATATCATAATCTTGTTTTTGCTGAAAATGAGAATGCTGTTGCTTTTGCAGGTTTCGGGCATCGTTTCCCAACTATCTCAATTTACTCAAAATCAAGAGCAGGGAGACCTTTTGAATTAAGTGAAGAAGAACTCCGTGATATGAGCGACCTCGTTCACGCAATTCATGCAGCTATGGGAAACCAAATTCCATGTAATGAAGAATGGTATTATACTCCTTTTGACTCCGTCTATAAAATGCCTTGGCATGTTTTAATAAAATGGCGAATAAATGTCCCAGCTGGATTTGAAGGCGGAACAAACATTTACATAAACCCAATTACACCTATTGAGTTAAGAGATAAACTTGTCCCACGATTGTTTGAGTTGAGAGACAAAGGTAAAATTTCAAATCTTCTAATTGCTGAAGAGTGTAAAGTTGAACCAAATCCATTGAAGTATTATCTACATTAATGACGGCGATGAGACGAGTTCCTAATCTTGTTTATAGCGATGGTAGAGGGAATATATATGATGTTCCTGAAATTGAAATGGCAGGAAGAACGGGATTTAACTTTGTTAAGATAGATCCCAAAGATTTAATCCCACTTCCAGAGGGAAGTCAATTGTTTGAACTTCCAGGGAGAAAACCAATTGGTTTTGATAGAAAAACTGGGAAAAAAGTTGTGTTTGATGATGGCTGGGCTGTTGCCGCTTTCATTGCACCCGCTCACACTCAATTGTTCTTATCCGCATATGAGAAGGAAAATAAAGCTCCTATTCTTCCACTTTTCGCATATACAGCAGTTGGATGGCTTGATGGAAAATTTTATGTCCCAGCTATAAGAATTGACCCAGATAGAAGACAGGATTGCGATCAATTTGATCATAATTTAGTTATTGAAAATGTGAACAAGAAGTTGAAACAATATCCCCGAAATCGTTTGATTCATCACCTTGGTGAGAATTGCGCGCTTCGTTATCTTTGCCCAGCTGCAAGAAATTATTTTCTCGGTAGATGGGAAGCACCAATTCCAACTTCACCCGGGTGTAATGCTAATTGTATTGGTTGTATTTCATATCAGCCGCAGGAAAGTGGCGTTCCAAATACTCAAGACAGATTAACATTCATTCCGACAGTTGAAGAAATCGTTGAGGTTGCTGTCCCGCATCTTGAAAATGCTCCCAGACCTGTTGTTAGCTTCGGGCAAGGTTGCGAGGGTGAACCACTTCTTGTGTGGGAAGTTATCCGAGATGCGATAAAAGAAATAAGAAAGAAAACAAAAAGAGGAATTATCAATATAAACACAAATGCAAGCAAACCAGATGCAATTCAAGAACTATGCAAAGCTGGACTTGACAGTGTCAGAGTTAGCATGAACAGCGTAATCCCAGAAATCTACCACAGATATTATAGACCAAATAACTACTCATTTGATGATGTGGTTGAGTCAATCAAAATAGCGAGGAAGTTTAATTGCTGGGTTTCAATAAATTACTTTGTTTTTCCAGGGATGACCGATTGGATTGAAGAATATCAAGAATTGGTGAAGTTTATAGAAAAAACAGACATTTCAATGATACAATGGCGAAATTTTAACATTGATCCCGATTGGTATCTTGAATTAATTGGGGTTAACGGTAACGGCAAAGTGCTTGGTGTCGGCACCGTGATGAAACTAATTAGAAAAAAATTTCCGCACATTGCTTACGGTTATTTTAATCCTCCTCTTGAGGTAATGAGAAAATATCACAAAATGAGAAAGACAAATTAAAACAAACTTTCTTGTTCTGGTTTTTCCCATTTTCCTGGTTTTATCTCACCGCGACGCAAGGCATTGACAAGTATATGTGCTTGCCGAGTTGGTTCGGGAATTCTATAGTTGCGAATCATCTGCATTATTAGTTTGATTGATTCATCAAGCGTTATTTTATGCCCAACGGAAACGAAAACCGGTTGAACATTATCTCTTGTTCTAAGCACAGCTCCTATTATCTCCCCAGAATCATAAAGATATGAATAGCTCCCTGCTTTATTGGCTGGTTCTTCGTATTTGCCAATGAGCAAGCTTTTTGCGCATCCTATCGTTGGTTTATCAATCAATACTCCAAAATGTGAAGCAATTCCGAACCTTCTTGGATGAGCGATTCCTTGTCCGTCAATAACAACAAGGTCTGGGATATTTTTGATCTTTTCCCATGCCTTGATCAAAGCTGGGGATTCCCTAAAGGAAAGAAGACCAGGGATATATGGAAAATTAACCTCGGTTATCAAAAGCGAGTGTTCTATTTCCTCAAGCTCTGGGAATTTCAAAATAACTATGCCTGCGTAAACTATATTTGAACCTTTGTCAAACGAGATATCTGCTCCAGCGATATAGCGAATTTTTTCGCTTAATTGTTCAATCTTCACAAGACCTCGTAATTGATTTTGTATTTTAATTGCATCTTCAATTGAGACATCCCAAGGATGTAAAGTTCTATAATTTGCCATTTGCAAATTGATTTTTTAATTTAAATTGCGCTTTGCGCGAAAATTTTCGCAAGAAATAATACTTTGAAAATGTCAAGAGTTCTGCCATTAATTTTGTTAATTTTTATCCTAAGTTGCAATACTCAAAAAAAAGAACAGCAGCCGAAACCTGAAAGTGAAGTCGGTGTTCAGATTCCAGATTTTGATGAAAATATAGCTTTTGAATATCTAAAAAAGCAAGTTGCTTTCGGTCCCCGCGTCCCCAATTCCCCAGCTCATGAGGAATGTAAGAACTTTCTCGTCAGCGAAATCTCAAAATATGCTGACGCCGTGAATGTGCAAGAGTTCACTCATTCTTATCTTGGAAAAACTTTTAAATTATCAAACATAATTGCTTCGTTTAATTTGAATGAGGGTTTTAGAATATTGCTTTGTGCCCACTGGGATTCAAGACCTTATGCTGATGAGGAAAAGGAAGCATCAAAGAAAATTATGCCTGTTCCTGGAGCAAATGATGGCGCAAGTGGTGTCGCTGTGCTACTTGAAATTGCGAGAGTTTTAAAAAATAATCCTCCACCGATAGGGATTGATATAATTTTCTTTGATGGTGAAGATTACGGACTCTCGGGTGATTTGGAAAATTTTTGCATAGGTTCAAAACATTTTGCTAAGAATAAGCCACCGAATTACAATCCTCAATTTGGTATTTTACTTGACATGGTTGGAGACAAAGATTTACAAATTTACAAGGAGGGAAATTCAGTTAGATATGCTCCTGATATTGTTAGCTATGTTTGGGGCATTGCTCGTGAACTTGGGATCTACGAATTTAAAGATGAGATCAAATATGATGTCTACGATGATCATATTCCTTTAAACGAAGTTGGGGTAAGAACGATCAACATAATTGATTTTGATTATCCTTACTGGCACACGATTGAGGACACGCCTGATAAATGCTCTCCAAAGTCGCTTGATAAGGTTGGCACAGTTGTTCTAAATGTAATTTACAGAACTAAACCTAAAATTGCAGAAAAATAAGTTTGACAATCTCATAAACAAATGGTGTAAGAAACAATGACAGCGGATTTAAAAGAACTGAAAAAAATCTGGGAAGACAAATTTTTAAACTCTGGAAAGTTCAAAGAAACAAAAAAATCGTTTCAAACTGATTCAGGGATTGAAATAGAAAGATTTTACCTCCCTGATGAAAACTTTGATTACATGGCGAAGCTTGGTTTTCCTGGTGATTATCCATATACTCGTGGGGTTTATCCTACTATGTATCGTGGGCGTCTTTGGACGATGCGTCAGTATGCTGGGTTTGGGACAGCTGAAGAGACAAACAAACGCTTTAAATATCTTCTTGAACATGGTCAAATGGGGCTTTCAGTTGCTTTTGATCTTCCGACGCAAATGGGTTATGACTCAGATCATCCAATGGCTGAAGGAGAAGTTGGGCGTGTCGGTGTCGCTATTGACTCACTCCAAGATATGGAAATCTTGTTTGATGGGATAAATCTTGAAAAGATCACAACTTCAATGACTATAAATGCAACTGCTGCAATCTTGCTTGCTATGTATGTTGCTGTTGCAAAAAAACAGGGCGCTGATTTGAAAAAAATCTCTGGAACAATACAGAACGATATTTTAAAAGAATACATAGCAAGAGGCACATACATTTATCCACCTGAACAATCAATGAAGCTGATTGTTGATATATTTCAATGGTGCAATGAAAACCTTCCGAAATGGAATGTAATCTCAATTAGTGGTTATCATATTCGTGAAGCTGGGGCGAACGCAGTTCAAGAACTTGCGTTCACATTTGCAAATGCTATTGAATATGTAAGATCGGCTATAAAAGCAGGTCTTGATGTCAACAAGTTTGGCGAGCAGCTTTCGTTCTTCTTTAATGCTCATAATAATTTCTTTGAGGAAATCGCAAAGTTTAGAGCTGCACGAAGGATGTGGGCAAGGATTATGAAAGAAAAGTTTGGGGTGACAAATCCAGAGGCAATGAAACTCAGATTCCACGCACAAACTGGCGGTTCTACGCTCACAGCTCAACAAATTGAAAATAACATCGTTAGAGTAACAATTCAAGCGCTTGCCGCAGTCCTCGGTGGATGCCAATCGCTACATACGAATTCAAAAGACGAAGCTTTGGCGTTGCCAACTGAAGAGTCAGCTAGAACTGCTCTCAGGACTCAACAGATAATTGCTTATGAAAGTGGCGTGACCGATACGATTGATCCATTAGCTGGAAGTTATTTTGTTGAGTATTTAACTGACGAGATTGAAAAAAGGGCTTGGGAATACATTGAAAGAATTGAAGCGATGGGCGGGGCTGTGAAAGCAATTGAAGCTGGGTTCATGCAAAGTGAAATAGCTAGAAGCGCATATGAGTATCAAATGAAAATTGAGAGAAAGGAGAAGATAATCGTCGGTGTAAATGAATTTAGAACCGATGAGAAACAAAAAGTGGAAATTTTCAAATTGAATGAAGAAGCCATCAAAAAGCAGATTGAAAGATTAAGAAAATTAAGATGCGAAAGAGATAACGATAAAGTAAAGTCAACGCTGAAAAGATTGCGAGAAAGCGCATTGAGCGGAGAAAATTTAATCCCACCGATAATTGAATGCGTTGAAGCTTACGCAACGATTGGCGAAATTTCGGATACCTTAAGAGAGATCTGGGGAGAATACAAGGAAAATTGAAATGAAAATAAGCAAGCAAAAGTACTCACAACTTCAACTTCTGAGAAACAAAAAATATAGATACAAAACTGGTCTTTTCGTCCTTGAAGGAGAAAGAATTATAAGAGATGCAATCAAATTTGGCGCTGAATTGTCTTTCGTTGCATATTCAAAAAAATTTTTGAACTCCAAGCAATCTCAAGAATTTCTAAATTACCTGAAAAACCGAAAAATTGAAGTTTATGAGATTGAAGAAAACGACCTTCAAAAAATTTCGGAACTTGAAACATCACAAGGAATTATTGCGGTTGCAAAGATGTTTGAATATAACTCGGATGATGTTTTAAAAAGCATTCAACGAAAGAGTTATTCAACCGTTGTTGCTCTTGATAGAATTTCGGAGCCGGGAAATCTGGGGGCGATTTTCAGGGTTTGCGATTGGTTTAAAGTTGATCTCATCCTTGTGTCAAGCATGAGCGTTGATGTTTTCAATCCAAAAACATTGCGCGGAACGATGGGGTCGGTTTTCAATGTCCCATTTCTTCAGGAAGTTGATTTGAAATCTCATCTTTTGAAGTTGAAAGATTTCGGATTTAAAATTTATGCAACATCTCCGTATGGTAAAATTGATTTCCACGAATTAAAAAACCAAAACAAAGTAGCAATAATTTTCGGAAGCGAAGCCCATGGTGTTAGCTCTGAACTCGTTAAAATTTCAGATGCAACAATTAGAATAAAAAAGTTCGGCAAAGCCGAATCTCTAAATGTCGCTGTCTCGGCTGGAATAATCCTCTCCGAAAGAGCTTATTCTATTTTTGAGCAACGATGAAAATACCGGGATAAAGAAAAAGATTCTCTGGAAACATCTCAATGATTTTGAAACCTGCTTTCGTGAGAATAGATTCAAACTCCGATGGAGTAATGTAGTTAAGCTCTGGTTTTACATTCTTCCCGTAAACCTTCAACTTAGTCTTTATTTTTTCTTCAAAGTTCGTGTATTTGAACCTGAAAGAGTTTGATTTCAATGTGTCCTTTATGAAAACGATGCCGTTAGTTTCAAGCGATTCATAGATTCTTTTAAGCAAGTTGATCTTTTCCTCGTGTTTTAAAAAGATGAGAACATCAATTAGCAAAGCAAGTTTCAAATCGTCAAATTCAAAACTTTGAAGGTTATCTGTAAATTCAATTCCTTTGTCTATCGCTGATTTTTTCGCTTCATTTATTCTTGTCGTTGAGATATCAAAGCCAATTATTTTAAGATTTGGGTTTTTCATTTTTAAGTAGTTTGAAAAAATTCCATATCCACAGCCATAGTCAAGAACAGTTCCAGAATCGGGGATATAACGATCAAGATGTTTTTTTATTTGGTTGAAGTTGAAAATTATCCTCGCATAGATTTTCAGTTTTTCTGGTAATGTTGCGTTTTTGTAAAGTTTCAGTATGGCTAATTGTTCATCTGAAAGCTTCATACCTTTTTAGTTTCCATCTATTTACGCTTCTCTTTAAATCCCTTGATTTTGATGGCGAAGTAGTTGGTGCAAATGTTTGTGGCTTTCTTTCAAGGTTCAAAATTCCAGATGCGATGGCAGCTGCTATCTCCGTAGATATAGAACCATCGGTTGAAATTTCCAATTCCTTTTTCATCTCTGCTGGATTGAAATGATTTTTAATGAAATGAGTGTCATATTTACCTTGTCGGAAGAATTCATTTTTCATAACCCATAGACAGAAAGGTATTGTCGTTTTTACTCCATAGATTTTATATTCGCTCAAAGCCACTTTCATTCTTTCAATTGCCTCTATTCTATCTTTCCCCCAGGTTACCAGTTTTGAAATCATCGGGTCGTAGTGAATTGTGATTTCGTTGCCGGCTTCAATTCCAGCGTCAACTCTGACCCACGGACCGCTTGGTTGTTTTATCTCCGTTATCTTCCCAGTTGACGGAAGGAAATTGTTAAGTGGATCTTCTGCGTAAATTCTGCATTCAATTGCATGACCGCGAGGTTTGATATCTTCTTGCGAAAAACTTAACTTGTTTCCAAATGCGACTTTTATTTGCTCTGCGACAATGTCAATTCCTGTGACCATTTCAGTTATCGGATGTTCAACCTGAAGGCGTGTGTTCATTTCAAGAAAGTAGAAGTTCCTGTTTTTGTCAACGATAAATTCAACTGTTCCAGCGTTTTCATAATTTACCGCTTTTGAAATTTTGATAGCCGATTCAAAAAGTTTTTGTCTTAGCTCGGGCGTTACAATTGGTGATGGTGTTTCTTCTATTACCTTTTGATGTCTTCTTTGGATTGAACATTCCCTTTCTCCGAGCGCAACTACATTTCCAAATTTATCTGCGATAATTTGCACTTCAATATGGTGAGGTTCTTCTACATATTTTTCAATGTAAACTCTATCGTCACCGAAAGCGAACTTCGCTTCGTTTTTAGCACCTCTTATTGCAGATTCAAGTTCACTTTCTTCATAAACAATTCTCATTCCTTTTCCACCACCACCTGCGGCAGCTTTGATTAGTATCGGGAAACCTATTTTTTTAGCAATTTCAACAGCTTCTTCCACGCTTGATATAGGACTTTCTGAACCGGGGACTATTGGGGCACCGGCAATTTTTGCGATCTCTCTTGCTTCAAGTTTATCTCCCATCTTTTTTATTGCATCTGGAGATGGGCCGATAAAAATTATACCATTATCTTGAACAAGCTTTGCGAAATCTTCATTTTCGGATAGGAAACCATATCCAGGATGGATTGCGTCTGCTCTTAGTTTCTTTGCAACGTTTACTATTTTCTCCATATTTAGATAGGTGTCAGCTGGATTTGCTTCACCGATACATTCAGCATAGTCAGCCATTGCGACGAATGGTTTATCTTTGTCAACTTCAGAATAAACTGCTATCGTTTCAAAACCAAGCATTTTGCAAGTCCGCATAACTCTTACTGCGATTTCTCCGCGATTTGCGATTAAGATTCGCATGGTGCTTTTTACTTTTTATTTTTGAATTTGAATTAATTTATGTTTAATCAACATTAAGTTCAACTATCGTGACACCATCGCCTCCTTCCTCCCAACTACCAAGGCGAAATGACTTGACATTCGGATGTCTCTTTAAAAATTCAGCGATTTCTCTTTTTAATTTACCTGTTCCTCTACCATGAATTATCTCAATGCGTTTCAATCTATATAAAAAGCTCGTGTCAATAAACTTATCAATTGCATTTATCGCTTCGTCCGCTCTCATCCCTCTAACATCAATTTTGGTTGAAACAGGCGCAAACAGATCGGTCGTTATAATTGGCTTTTTAACCTCTTTTTGTTCAACTTTTTCAAGCGAATCTGCTTTCAGGAGCATCTTTACAGCGCCAAATGCCACTACTACATTTGAACCATCTATTTGTATTATCTCTCCAATTTGCGTTCCGTCTTTCATTTTAACGAAATCGCCAGGTTTGAGATCAATAGTTTTAGTTTGTTCTTCTTCAAGTTGTTTTGATATTTCATAAAATTGATTCTCTATGTGTTCAACGACTTTGTGAGCTTGTCTTATGCTTTCCTTTGAAGCATTTGTTTCTTTTATTTTTCGTATCGCTTCTTCAATCCTTGATCTTGCATTTTCAACTATTTCTCTGAACTCAGCGAGAGCTTCTTTTTTCACTTTCTTCCTTTCTCGTTCAATTTCAGCAAGTTTTTGTTTGTATTCAGAAATCATTTTATTGAGATTTTCGTCCTTTTGCTTTAATTCGTTTACGAGTTTTCTATGTTCAATTTCAAGTGATTCAAGCCGTGATAAAATCTCTTCTACTTTGACTTGTGATTTCTCAAGGTTTTGTTTCGCGATGTTTATTATTTCTTCATCAAAACCGAGTCGCCTTGCGATTTCAAAAGCGTAACTGCTTCCCGGAATTCCTGTCCTCAATCTGTAAGTTGGTGCAAGTGTTTGATGATCAAATTCCATTGCTCCGCTTTCAATTTCTGGATTATTGTAAGCGTAAAATTTTAGTGTGCTGTTGTGGGTTGTTACGATCACGAACGAGCCCTTTCTTTTCAACTTTTCAATTATAGCAATTCCAAGTGCTCCGCCTTCAGCTGGGTCTGTTCCAGAACCGAGCTCGTCAAGAAGAACGAGAGTTTTATTATCCGACTCCGAAATTATTTTCTTCAAATTTTTAATATGTGAGCCGAAGGAAGAAAGATCCTTTTCAACAGATTGTTCATCCCCAATGTCAATAAAAACTTTTTTAAAAATCCTCAATTTGCTTGATTCTTTTAACGGTACTGGAATCCCAGCCTGAGCCATAAGTGTTAACAATCCAACGGTTTTAAGAACAACTGTTTTCCCTCCTGAATTAGGTCCAGAAATAACGAAAACAGACGAACCATTTCCAAGTTTAAAATCAAGTGGCACAACTTTATTTTTACCATGCCTTAACAAAAGAATAGGATGATATGCAGTATTTAAAACTATCGGGCCGTCATCAGAGATTTCTGGAGCGTTTCCATCTATTTGAAGAGCAAATTTCGCTTTTGCATATATTAGATCAATTTTCGCCAAGATGCTAACATTAGTTTGTAGATATTGCAAGTTTTCTCTTACCTTGTTGGTCAGCTCGCGGAGTATCCTTTCAATCTCTTTTTGCTCTTGAAATTGCAATTGTAGAATTTCATTATTCAATTCAACGATTTCAGCTGGCTCAATGAAAACCGTTAATCCAGTTGATGAAGTTCCATGGACAACTCCCGAGACATGTCTTTTGTGCTCAACCTTCACAGGTATTACAAGGCGTCCATCTCTTTGGGGAATTATATCATCTTGTGTATAATCTTTTTCCGAGATTTGTTTCAAAATTGCGTATAATCTTTTTCGCACATGATCTTGCTTTCTTAAAATTTCCTCGCGAATTTTTCTAAGCTCTGGGCTTGCGTTATCTTTTACATTTCCGGTTTCGTCAATGATTTCATCTATGTTGTATTCAAGAACTCTGTTGACGAATATGTTTTTTGCGAGATCCCACAAATGCGGATACTTTTGAACTCTCTTGTTAAGATATTCTCTTATCAACCTTGAAACCGAAAGGACAGATTTTATATCAAGAAAATCTGGCGGGAACAGAAAGCTTTCTTCAATCTCACATCTTCTCAAGGCAATTCGTATGTCTTTGATCCCATCAATTGGAAATGGATCATCATAAGCGAGAATCTCTTTCATCTCAATTGTTAATTTAAGCTCCCTTTCAATTATATTTTTGCTGGTCAAGGGCGAGAGGTTTTCTATAAGCTCAGCACCAAGCTGTGATGTTGCAAAAGCTATGATTTGTTGTTTTATTCTATCAAATTCAAGTTTATTTAATGTCTCGCTGTTCACTTTTTATTGATTCAATTGTTTTCTGTATTTGTTCTTTGAATTTTATTTTTGAGCCGAGATTTTTTTCAATGAAATCGTAAAGCCCGATTGTCGCTTTCGTTACAGGTTTGTAAAATTTTGATTGAATTCTTGTTTCTTCAGATGGTAGATTTAAAGAAGCAAGGAAAATAAGAAAAACACCAAGTATTAAAATACCTTCAACAAGTCCGAGGACAGCTCCAAGTATGTTATCAGTTAGTTCAACAAAAACAGAAACATTTCTTAAAAACCTCGCAAACAATGTCGCTGTTATGATAGATGTCAGAAAAATAAGAAACATCGCAAGATATGGTGAGAGTTCTGCATTTACACCTATATTGTTTAAAATTTGAGCGACTTTTAGGTTATGCTTTACGCCAAGCCATATCCCAAGGATGACGCCAGCAAGACCAAGCGCTCTTGTGATGAAACCTTTTCTAAAACCGCGATAGACAAAAATCCCAAGAATGGCAAGTATTACATAATCAAGCCAGTTCACTGAGCTTGAAGTTTTTCTTTTACAATTTTTTGAACGAGAGCTCCGTCGGCTTTACCGCGAAGTTCTTTCATTACAGCGCCCATCACCTTTCCAACATCCTTAGGTCCACTCGCCCCGATTTCGTTTATAACTTTTTCAACAAATTTTTCTATTTCTTCCTCGGACATTTGTTCGGGTAGATATTCGTTTAAGATCTCAAGCTCTTTCTTTTCTTTTTCAGCGAGATCAGATCTTCCTCCTTTTTCAAAAAGTTCAATGGCTTCTTTTCTTTTTTTGATTTCAGATTTTACAACTTGAATTTCATCTTCTTCGGTTAGTTCCTTTCCTTCCCCTTTTCTTTCAATTTCTTTTCTTCTTATCATGGTTTGAAGCATTCTCACGACCTCAAGCCGAATTTTATCACCTGATTTCATGGCGTTTTTAAGATCTTCCGCAAGTTTTTCTCTTAGTCCCATTTTGAAGTTGATTTTTTATTTTAAAAAAATAAAAAGGCAGGACAACTGCCTGCCTTCTCGTTTAAGTGAAACTTGTGCTCATTTTTAACGGAACTTTTAAAAAATTTTTTGCATCAAAGCACATTACAACTTTTGCAAAGTTGAGTAGTTAATTCTTAGCGCGTCCGCTTTTCTTAATCTTTGCTGGATATCAATTACAATTCCCATTTTGGAATCTCTGTCAATTCTAAGCGAAACGATCACATTAGGATTTTCTTGTCGCTTTCTGTACATTATGTCAACGATGTCATCAAGTTGAACTATGTTATCATCAATTTGAATTCTTCCATCTTTTCCTACCCAGATATAAGAGATAAGTCGTTTGTTTTCAATTTTTTCAATCGCAGCTGCCTCAGGTAAAATATATCTTACTTTAACATCAAATACTTTAATTGTCGTCGTAACCATGAAAAACAACAACATCATGAAGATGATATCCGGCAAAGATGCTGTTGGAACGCGTGGTTTAGTCTGTCCGAATTTCTTCTGAAATTTCATTATTTATCACCTCGGTTTATTTAACTTCCTCTGGTTCGGCTATTGAGATACGAATCGGAATTTCTTTCTTTACTTCTTCCTGTTGCTCTCTTGTTAAATCTCGGTATGATTTCCCAAATGTTTTAAGTGAATATTCCTCGCGTAGATCGTTATAGGCAAGTTTCAGCTCATCAAGCACTTCAATGTATCTGCTATAGTTTGTCTCACGATCTGTTTTGATTGAGATGATAAGTTTGGGATTTGCTTTAATCTTATTTTTTATTAGCTCTCGGATTTGTTGAACAGTTATTAATTCACCATCAAGCAGAACCTCACCAGCTGCGTTTACAAGTAATTTAGCTATATCGCTTTGCTTAACTTTTACTTGCTCGGTTGTTTCAGCAGCAGGTGGAAGTACAAGACCGATACCCGTATCAACATCAAATGTCGTTGCAACGAGGAAAAAGATTAGCAATTCAAACGCTATATCAGCCATTGAAGCGGAGGGGATTTCCGCTTCGGCTCTTCTTCTTCTTTTAAACATGGCTTTTGAAAAATTTTATTTTGTTGTGTTTTTCACTTCGGTTTCGTTTATTTTCTTACCCTGCTGCATCATCGCAAGAGCATCAATTAATTCAATTGAGCTCTCTTCCATATCAATGACTATTCTATCAACCTTTGAGACGAAATAGTTATAGAATGTTTGAAGAATTATAGCAACAATTAAACCGAACAAAGTTGTCAAGAGAGCTATTGAGATACCACCGGCAACGATTTCAGGTGAGATGTTCTTTGCTTCTTTAATTGAGTCAAAAGCAACGATCATTCCTTGAACTGTTCCTGTAAATCCAAGAAGCGGAGCAAGAGATATAAACAATGAAAGCCATACGAGTCCTCTTTCAAGGAAAGCCATTTCAATTCCACCATATGCTATAATTGCTTTTTCAGCTGCTTCAATTCCTTCTTTTGCTCTGAGGAGTCCTGCCTGGAATATGCTGGCAACGGGACCTGGGGTTTTCTGGCAAACTTCAAGCGCCTTTTCAACACCGCCCTCGTCAAGGGCTTTCTTAACTTCGGCAAGGAATTTCTTTGTGTTGACGCTTGCTTTGGCAAGTGAAATCCACTTCGCAATTGAAAGAGCTAAACCAATAATTAAAATCGCAAGAATTGGATGCATGAAAAATCCACCCTCAATATACTTCTCAACAAGGATATTGGTTATTTGCTCCACTAATCCTTTCTGTTGCGCTTGAAGCAAGAAGGCAAACACGCCTTGTGATAAGACCATATTTTTAACCTCCAAAGTTTTAGTTTTTATTTCATTGAAAATAATGCACTTGTGCAAATAATAATAAATAAATTTGACAAAATCAAGAAAAGAGAGCATCTTATTTTTCAGGTTCGGATGTAGCGTGGCAAACGACGGCATGAAATCACCTTCCGATTGTTTACAAATAATTTTTGAAAAAGCAAAATTGATTTTTATTTAACTTGTTCGTATTTTTAAAACTGAAAATTTAAAACCGTTTCGCAATGGAACAGCGCATTCTAAGCAAAATTGACGAATTTCTTGATGAAATAGACAAGGCACTAAAAGAAGAATTAGGAATAAATTTATCTACCTTAACGCGGGAGGATGTAGAGAAAATTCATCGGATTTTGATAAAGTATATTCACCGTGTAATTGAACTTGCTAAAAAGGGACGCTCTATTCATGAAAGGGTTTTGCAATCAATTATTCAAAACTACTCCGATGCGGTGATCGCGCTTGACAATGATTATAAGATTTTTTTCTGGAACAAAGGAGCGGAAAGGATTTTCGGTTACACTGCGGAAGAGATGATTGGCAAAACAGTTGACCCAATTATCCCATCTGATCTTAAGGAGAAGGGAGAAATGGAGTGGTTGTTCGCGGAAACATTGAGAAGGGGATATATTGAGAATTATGAGACAGAGAGAATCACTAAAGACGGAAGAAGAATTATTGTTAATCTATCCAGAAGCTTGATAAAAGATGAGAATGGTGAAATCCTTGGAAGCATTGCCATTGTCAGAGATGTGACAAAAGTTAAAGAACTTGAAAAGCAAATTCAACATTCCGATAAACTTGCTCTAATTGGACAAATAGCTGCTGGGATTGCTCATGAAATCGGAACACCGCTTAATGTGATATCGGGAAACGCTGAATATATAATAATGGAAATGGGCGAAGATAATCAGTATAAAGAAGAGCTGGAGACGATAATTTCGCAAGCAGAAAGAATTGCCAATCTTATAAAGCAATTGCTTGAGTTCGCAAGACCAAGGAAGCCAAACTATACGAAAGTAAATGTTAATCGTGAGCTCTCGCATGTTGTTGAGCTTTTAAAACATCAATTTGAAAGGTCAAATATAAAACTAAATCTCAAATTCAGTGAGAATATCCCGAACATATATGCTGACTGCTCACAAATTCATCAGGTTTTTTTGAATATAATTGTAAATGCGATACAGGCAATAAATCAAAATGGTTTGATAGAGATTGAAACATTTGCAAAGGATGGCTATGTGAATATAAAGTTCAAAGACAATGGAGTTGGGATATTACCTGAACATATTGATAAGATTTTTGAGCCATTCTTCACAACTAAAGAAGCTGGAAAAGGAACTGGGCTTGGTCTTGCAGTAAGCAAGAGGATAATTGATGAACATAATGGTAAAATTGAAGTTGAAAGCACGCCAGGAAAAGGGACGACATTCACAGTTAAGTTTCCAACATACATAACAAAAGAAGATGATGAGGATGGCGGAGGAAAATCAGAAAACATATAATATCAAAATCCTCGTCGTTGATGACGATGTCAAGATGTTGGAACTTTTGAAAAAGGTGCTTTCAAAGCGCGGATACACAGTTGAGGTATCATCAAAACCTAATGAAGCACTTGAGAAATTTAACAGAGATGAGTTTGACATAGTTGTGACTGATATAAATATGCCAGAGATGAACGGACTTGAAATTTTAAAGCAGATCAAATCAAGTTCTCCAGATACCATAGTAATTATGATAACGGCGTTTGCTACGGTTAGCTCCGCTGTTGAGTCAATGAAATTAGGTGCTTACGATTACATCATAAAGCCATTCAACATGGAAGAATTTAGTTTGATAATTGAGCGAGCTGCGGAACAGATTTATTTGAAAAAAGAAGTTGAATTTTTAAGAAGGGAAGTTCAACAAAGATATTCATTTGGTAATATCATTGGGAAAAGCTCGCAAATGCAAAAGGTGTTTCAACTTATAAAACAAGTTGCAAATACAAATAGCAATGTCATAATTTACGGAAAAAGTGGAACAGGCAAGGAGCTCGTTGCGAGAGCAATCCATTACAATAGCCCAAGGAAAGATAAACCATTTATCGCTGTAAATTGTAGCGCTATTCCCGAAAGTTTGTTGGAGTCAGAGCTTTTTGGACATGAAAAGGGAGCTTTCACAGGGGCGATAAGCTCAAGAAAAGGGCTTTTTGAGGAAGCTAACGGTGGGACGATTTTCCTTGACGAAGTTGGAGATATGTCTCTTGCGATGCAAGCGAAACTTTTAAGAGTCCTTGAGGAAAAAGAGATTAGAGCCGTTGGTAGCGATAAGCCCAAAAAGGTTGATGTAAGAGTAATTGCAGCAACCCACAAAGACCTTGAAAAAGCAGTCAAAGAAGGGACATTCCGTGAGGATTTGTTTTATAGATTAAATGTCATACCAATTTACCTTCCAGAGCTAAGAGAAAGAATTGAAGATATACCGCTTTTGGTTGAGTATTTTTTGAAAAAATATGGCGAGGAAGCAGGGAGACCAAATATAAAGATCTCAAGGGAAGCGCTTGCGTGCTTGATGAAATACTCTTGGCCCGGAAATGTCAGGGAGCTTGAAAATTTGATTGAACGACTTGTTGTGCTTTCAACAGATGATGAGATAAAAGTTGATGACCTTCCGGAGCATATAAGGGTGTGTAAGGCGGAGAATATAGTTGAAGAACTTACGCTTGGGGAGAGGATAACTCTTGAGGAACTTGAAAAAAGATATATTTTGAAGGTTCTTCGTGAAACTGGCTGGCATAAGTCAAACGCAGCGAAAATCCTTGGTATTGATAGACGCACACTTTACAGAAAAATAGAAGAATATCAACTTGAAGAACCTGAAAATGCAACCGATGATGAAACCGAAAACATTGATTGAGAAGGTATTAACTTATGGAAGAATGATAAGATTTTCCCATACTCTTTTCGCCCTTCCGTTTGCTTTATCCAGCGTGGTTTTTTCTTCGCTTTTTCATAAGGTGACACTTGAAAAGCTTTTATGGATACTTGTCGCTATGGTTAGTGCAAGAAGCTCAGCGATGGGTTTTAATAGAATTGTAGATAAAAAGATAGATGCTTTAAATCCAAGGACAAGTACCAGAGAACTGCCAAGTGGTAGAATTTCAACTTTTGAAGCGAGCATTTTTGTGGTTTTCTTTTCTATGATTTTTATTTACGCATCATATAATCTCAATGAACTTTGTTTTTATCTTTCCCCTGTTGCGCTTGTTGTTATATTTTTCTATTCATTTACAAAAAGATTCACTTGGCTTTCGCACTTTTTCCTTGGAATATCTCTTGGTCTTGCTCCAGTTGGAGCTTGGCTTGCAATTGCTGGAAAATTTGAACTACCTCCAATCATCCTTGGGCTCGGTGTTTTAACTTGGATTGCAGGTTCAGATATAATTTACGCTTGTCAAGATTATGAGTTTGATACTAAATATGGATTATATTCAATTCCGCAAAGATTTGGAGTGGAAAATGCCTTGAGGATATCAGCAATAATTCACTTGTTAAGTTTTATATCGTTCGTCTCTTTGAAATTTCTACTTGATCTTGGGATGATTTACACGATTGGTCTGATTTTGATGGGTGTTCTTTTGATTTATCAACACATGATAGTCAAACCTAATGATTTGACGAGGATAAATTTTGCTTTCAACACTGTCAATAGTTTAGTTAGCACAAGCTACTTTGTTTTTTCATCATTTGATGTGGTGTTCTTTTGAGCCTGTTTCGCTTTTCTTTTTATCGCCTTTATCTCTTTTGAATCGTAAACTTCGCCTTTGAACTCTCTCTTCAATGCTACCACACCTGTCCTTGCTAGCTCAACTATGCCGTAAGGAGCGAGCATATTTATCATCGCTGTTATCTTATCGCTTCTGCCCGTGACTTCAACGGTTAATGTTGTTGGTCCAATGTCAACTACTTTTGCTCTGAATATATCGGAAATCTCAATCACATCGCTTCGTGTGTAAGAATTGACTTTTACTTTAATAAGTGCAAGTTCTCTCTCAACAAATGGTTCATTTGTTAAGTCAACCACTTTCAAAATGTCTATCAGTTTGTTCAATTGTTTTATAATTTGTTCAATTTGGTCATCATCTCCATTCGTGACGATTGTCATTCTTGAGATGGTTGGATCTTCGGTCGGACCGACAGATATGCTTTCAATGTTGTAACCTTTTGCGCTGAAGAGTCCTGCGATCCTTGTTAGAACTCCAAACTTGTTTTCAACAAGTATTGAAATCGTGTGTTTCATTTTTACTCCCTAATTTTTAATGTTCAATTATATCTTTTACTGATCCGCCCGGCGGAATATAGGGATAGACATTTTCTTCATAAGCTGTTTTGAATTCAATTATAACGGGTTTATCTCTTAACGCTAATGCTTTCTTCAAGATTGGTTCAACATCATAAGTCGTTTCAACTCTGAAAGATTGAATTCCATATGCTTCCGCAATTTTCATAAAATCGGGGCAAGCTTTGTCAATTAAGATTTCGTCAAAAGTTCTTTTCCAATGAAGTTCCTGCCACTGCCTTGTGATGTCAATATGTCCATCGTTGAAAATTAAAATTTTTATGGGAAGATTATATGCTGAAATGGTCGCAATCTCTTGAATATTCATTTGAACTCCTCTGTTTCCGTTAAGTGAGATTACAGGTCTATCTTTTACTGCTGTTGCGACACCAATTGAGGCGGGGAGGGAAAATCCCATCGTTCCAAGCCCACCGCTTGTTATGTGAGTTCTGGGATAGAGAAATTTGAAGAATTGAGCAGTCCACATTTGGAACTGCCCAACATCAGTTACGAGAATAGCATTTCCGCCAGTTAATTCCCGAAGTTTCTCTATGACATATTGAACCTTTATCTCTTTGCTTTGTTGGTATTTAATTGGATGTTCAATTTTCCATTTTTTTATTTTTTGAAGCCATTCTTCTGTGTTCAAGGTTTTAACAAGAGGGATTAATTTTTTTAACGCGTCTTTCACATCGCCGACGATCGGTACATCAACCTTAACATTTTTGCTGATTGAGGCTGGATCAATATCAATATGAATTTTCTTTGCGTTGGGGGCGAACTTGGTTGTGTCTCCAGTTATTCTTTCGTCAAATCTTGAACCAATCGCGATAATACAATCAGATTCGTTTACAGCCATATTTGCATACCATGTCCCATGCATTCCAAGCATACCAAGTGATAGTGGATCATCTTCTGGGTATGTGCCTTGCCCCATTAATGTTGTCGTGATTGGAGCGTTTATCTTTCTCACAAGCTCGCGAAGTTCTCCGGACGCATTGCTTGCGATGACTCCGCCACCAGCTATTATCACGGGTCTTGACGAGTTATTAATTATTTCCGCTGCTCTTTTTATTTGTCCTGCGTGAGCTGAATACACTGGATTGTATCCGCGAAGATTAACGCTATCCGGATAATTAAAAATGAATTTTTCTGACATAACATCCCTTGGCAAGTCAACAAGCACAGGTCCAGGTCTTCCCGTAGTCGCAATGTAAAATGCTGATTTTATTGTCTCCATAAGCTCGCTTATCTTTGTAACAAGAAAATTATGTTTTGTTATAGGTCTTGTTATTCCAACTATGTCAACTTCTTGAAAGGTTTCGTTTCCTATTAACTTTGTAGGAACTTGTGCTGTAAAGACGACAAGTGGGATTGAATCCATATTTGCATCTGCTATTCCAGTAACGACATTTGAAGCCCCGGGGCCAGATGAAACAATCAAAACTCCTGGTTTTCCGGTTGCCCTTGCGTATCCGCTGGCAGATAAAACTGCTCCAGCTTCATGGCGTGAAAATATGATCTTTATTGAATTTCCAGCTATTTCCATCAATGCGTCAAATATACCAAGCACTGCATTTCCTGGACAGCCAAACACTACTTCAACATTTTCTTCTATAAGCGATCTGACAAAAATTTCAATACCTGATAAATTTTTCCCGTAAAAATCTTTGTTCAAATTGTGCTTCGCTTTTTCCATTTTTTAAGTCAATTAATTTTTATCCGCATAGAACGGAACCACCGTTTACACTTATCGTTGCCCCTGTTATCCAGTTAGCAAGGTCCGAGGCTAAAAAGAGAATTGGTCCTGCAATTTCTTCAGGTTCAGGAATTCTTCCAAGTGGGATCGTGCTTTTAACTTGTTCAACGAAAGCGGGGTCCTTGAAAACTTCAGCGCACATATCAGTATTGACCCAACCAGGGGCAACACAATTTACAAGGATGTTGTATTTCGCAAGTTCAACAGCGAGTGATTTTGTGAAAGCAATAATTGCTCCCTTTGATGCTGCATAATGTGAATGAAATGCCTCGCCCCGCTGTCCCGCCGTTGAAGAGATGTTTATTATTCTTCCCCATCTTTGCTTTTTCATTATCGGAACAACTTCATTTGTAAAAAGATAAACTCCTTTCAAGTTGACATCCATTGTCTCATCCCATATTTCTTCTGGCATTTCCCCTATGGCGCCGTATGTCCAAATCCCCGCGTTATTGACGAGCACATCAATTTTACCAAAGTAATCAAGAACTTCATTGACCATTCTTTTTACATCCGAACTTTTACCAACATTTCCTTTTACAGCAATTGCTCTTCTTCCTAAACTTTTGATCTCTTCAACGACGGAATTTGCAGCTTTATCATTCAAATTGTATGTAATAGCAACATCAGCGTTTGCCTTTGCAAATAAAATTGCAGTTGCTCTACCTATACCTCTTGAACCTCCGGTAATAAGTGCAATGCGACCTTTAAGATCAATCATGGGTTCCTTTTTTAATTTAAATTAAAAAAATTTAGGGGCAATTGTCAAGGGAAAATTTTCCGATGTGGACAATCTTTAAAATTTTCACGGAGGAAAGATCATGAAAAGCTCTATCAAGTGAAGTTTAGAAAACCATAGTTAATAAGGCCATTCTTATAAGAAGACCATTTCTCGTTTGCTTGAAATACACAGCTCTTGGATCCGAATCAACTTCTGGCGAGATCTCGTTCAATCTCGGGAGCGGATGCATTATTATCGCTTTTTGCTTCATTTTTGAGACAAGATCGCTGTCAATAAAATAATTTTTAACTGTTTCATCATAAATGTCAACTTTGTCGCCAAATCTTTCTTTTTCAATTCGCGTGACATAGACGACATCAACTTCGGATATAACTTTATCCAAATTGTTCTCAAGCGTAAACCAAACATTGTGTCTGGTTAAGTAATCTTGAATATCTTCTCTTATTTGGAGAAAATCTGGAGCGATAAAATAGAGCATAACTCTTTCAAACTTGCCAAGTAAATAAGCGAGGGATCTAACTGTGCGACCTTGATCAAGATCACCAATAAATGCAATCTTCAAGCCATCAATGTAGCCAAGTTCTTTGTAAATCGTATAAAGATCAAGCAAAGCTTGAGTTGGATGTTGTCCACCTTTACCATCTCCAGCATTTATGACAGGAACTGAAGAAACAAGGGATGCTCTTTTCGCTGCCCCAACTTCTGTGTGTCTTAGGACAATCACATCACAAAAATTTGAAACAACTCTTATTGTATCTTCAAGTGTTTCACCACCGATGACAGAGGAAAAAAGATGCGCTTGCTCAGTTGATATAACTTTTCCACCGAGTCGGAACATAGCTGATTCAAATGAAAATCTCGTTCTCGTTGAAGGAGCATAAAAGAGCGATGCCATGATCTTGTTTTGGTAATCAAGCGTTCCACCGCGCTCAAGTATTTTTTCCATTTGATCGGCAATTTGAAAAAGTTCATGAATTAACGGAAGCGTGAATTGCTGTGCTTCAATAACATGCTGTAATTTTGGCATCTTTTGATTTAGTTTTTTGATTTTACAATCTTTGTTCCGGCATTTCCGAAAATTGCCTCAGTTAAATTTTCAGGTGAAGTTATAATTGCACATTCTCCGCCGTTTTCAATAAAGTCAATAACTGCTTCAACCTTTGGTCCCATACTTCCAGGCGGAAAATGCCCTTCTTGATAAAATTTTTTGATCTCATCAACTGTGACAAGATCAAGGGCTTTTTGATCAGGTTTTCTATAGTTTAGATAAACCTTATCGGCATCCGTTGATATTATAAAATAATCAACCTCAAGATATTTTGCCAAAACTGCTGAAGCTCTGTCTTTATCAATAACTGCTTCAACACCTATGTATTCGCCATTTTTTTTAATTACTGGGATTCCACCGCCACCGACCGCAATCACTATCATTCCGTTTTTGATGCATTCTCTTATGGCTTCCTTTTCAACTATATCAATGGGTTTTGGTGACGGTACGACTCTGCGATAACCTCTACCTGCGTCTTCAATTATTTCCCAACCGAGTTGTCGTTTCTTTTCCGCTTCTTCTTTTGTGTAGAAAGGTCCAACCGGTTTGGTTGGTTTTTTGAACGCTGGATCATCTTCATTTACAACAACTTGAGTTACTATTGTGATCACTGGATTTTTTATCCCGTTTTTCCACAGTGCTTTTTGAAGTGAATTTTGAAGTATATAACCAATTTCACCTTGCGTCATCGCAACGCATACATCAAGCGGCATTGAATAAACTTGACCGGAGGCAATTTCGGATCTTATGAGTTGAGCTCCAACTTGTGGACCGTTTCCGTGAGTTATAACAAGGTTGAATCCTTTTTGTATAAGTTGAGCGATATATTCAGCTGTTTTGTAGGCGTTTTCAAATTGTTCTTCAATTGTTCCCCTTTGGCCGGCTCTTATTAAAGAATTCCCACCAATTGCAAGTAAAATTGTTTTCATTTGAATTTCAAAGGTTTGATTTTATTATTTGTCTCGCATAAGTTCATACATTATTGCCTTCTGCACATGCAAGCGATTTTCAGCTTCGTCAAAGACAACACTGTTAGGTGAATCTATTACATCGTTCGTTACTTCTTCGCCGCGATGAGCTGGAAGACAATGCATAAAGAGAGCGTCTGGTTTTGCAAGTGAGAATAATTTCTTGTTCACTTGATATGGTTGAAAGATCTTTTTCCTAATTTCCGCTTCGCTTTCCTGTCCCATGCTCGCCCAGACATCGGTGTAAACTACATCTGCATCTTTTACAGCTTCTTCTGGATCGTTTGTGATGTTTATTTTTGCTCCGGTTATTTTTGCGTCTTCAATTGCAAGTTCGTAAATCTCCTTTTTAGGTTCATATCCTTTTGGAGTAGCGGCCCAGAAGTTGACACCAAGTTTTGCAGCGCCTTGCATCAAGGAGTGACATACATTGTTTCCATCGCCAACGAAAACAACTTTCAAATTTTTTAAATCTCCTTTCTTCTCAAGCATCGTGAAATAATCAGCCATTGCCTGACATGGATGCAAAAGATCGGTTAATCCATTGATCACTGGGATTTTAACCGCTTTGGCAAGTTCAAGCACAATGTCGTGACCAAAGGTTCTTATCATTATTCCATCAACCATTCTTTCAAGTGTTTTTCCTACATCATAAACTGATTCTCTTTTGCCCATTTGGATATCAGATGGAGCAAGGTAAATCGCATCGCCACCAAGTTGCCTTATACCAACTTCAAAACTAACTCTTGTTCTTAAAGATGGTTTTTCAAAAATAAGGGCGAGTATTTTACCTTCAAGTGATTTTGAAAATTTTTTCGGGTTCGCTTTCATTTCCTTTGTAAGCTCAAAAATTTGGTGAACTTCCTCAACTGTTAAATCTTGAATTGAGATGAAATCCTTGTTTCGCATATTAAGTTTTTCTTTTTGTTTTAAGGATGTCTGTTTTCAAAGATGTCAAATCTTTTATTTGCTGTCGGAGTAAAAAACTTTTTACTTTATAAGTTTTTTAGACCTCGCAAATGATGTCAATATATCAGTTAGATCTGGTTTTCCAATCTCTTGCAACTCGTATTTGACGCGAACTGCTGGTTTGTTAAGTTTTAAGACGCGTCTTAAGTCAATCGGGGTTCCAATTACGACCACATCAGCTGGGGTTCGGTTGATCGTTTTTTCAAGCTCTTTCATTTGTTCTTTTCCATATCCTACCGCTGGAAGCAGATTTTTTATTTGAGTGTATTTTTCAAAAGTTTCTTTTATTGAACCGATAGCATATGGGCGCGGATCAATTAATTCTTTCGCTCCAAATTTTTGTGCAGCAAGAACCGCAGCGCCATATTCCATTTCACCATGTGTGAGAGTTGGTCCGTCTTCAACGGCAAGCACTCTCTTACCACGAATTATAGATCCATCCTCAACGAAAATCGGTGACGCTGCTTCAACTATGATCGCTCTTGGATTTACACTTCTTATGTTATTTCTTACTGTTTCAACATTTTCAGGTCTTGCAGAATCAACTTTATTTATCACGACGACATCTGCGATTCTTAAATTGGAACTCCCAGGATAGTAAGTTAACTCATGCCCTGGTCTATGTGGATCAGTGACCACGATTGTTAAATCAGGTCTGAAAAACGGCATATCGTTATTTCCGCCATCCCATATTATAACATCTGCTTCTTCTTCCGCCTTACGAAGTATTTTTGCATAATCAACACCGGCATAGACAACACCACCGTTAACAATATGAGGTTCATATTCTTCCATTTCTTCAATGGTGCAATTTTGTCGGTGCATGTCTTCTATAGAGGCAAACCTTTGAACTTCTTGTTTTCTTAAATCTCCATATGGCATCGGATGTCTTACAACTACAACTTTTAAACCCATTTCTCTTAGCAATCTCGCAACTTTTCTTGATGTTTGGCTTTTCCCGCATCCAGTTCTAACAGCGACGACCGCAACCACTGGCACTTTGCTTTCAAGCATAGTTTGATTAAGCCCAAGGAGACGGAAGCTTGCCCCAGCCGAGATGACCCTTGAGGCTCTTTCCATAACATATTGATGTGAGACATCTGAATATGAAAAAACAACTTCATCAACATTGAATTTTTTTATGAGTTCTTCAAGTTTCTCCTCTGGATAAATTGGTATTCCTTTTGGATAAAGCTTTCCTGCAAGTTCAGGTGGATATTTTCTATTTTCAATGTTTGGTATTTGAGTGGCTGTGAAAGCAACAACTTCATAATCTTTGTCATCGCGATAATACATGTTGAAGTTATGAAAATCTCTACCTGCAGCGCCCATAATTATAACTCTTTTTCTGCTCATAAAACCTCCAGATATGTTTTAAATTTTAAAAATGCAAACAAAGAATGAGACATAAAGTGGGAGAAATGATGAGTGTTTAAGTTTGAAGGGAATACTAAGTTTTGTGGTCTTTCGGCGGTAAACCTGAAGGATTATTTGTGACCTTTGGGAGCATAAACGACCTTGAAAGTTGCTTAAAAACTCAATAATTCTTAAATTTTCACAAAGCAAATTTAGTCAAAAAAGCGAAAAAAACAAAATTGAAAAATTTTAAACAAAGGAGGTGTAAATATGTTCAAGGACTCAATTGAATTGAAAAACTATCTTGCTGGTATAGTTGAGTTTGATGGCGATGTGAATGTAATTGACCCTATAAAGTTGAGAGATAAAGCGATTGATGAACTTGTTTATAACGCAGTATTCAATCCGGATGAAAATTTAAAAATGGAAATACGAAACCTAATTCGTAAAATAGCCCGAAAGCTCGGCGCTGTTCCTGCTTCAATACAATCTTTCTATGAAGCGATGGGAAGGGGGGAAGTTGGTGGATTTACAGTTCCAGCAGTTAACATTCGCGGTTTGACATACGATGTCGCAAGGGCTTATGTCAGAGCCGCAAAAAATAATAATGTCGGTGCTTTCATATTTGAAATCGCAAAGTCGGAAATTGGTTATACTTTCCAACGCCCAAGTGAATATACTGCCTGCGTTCTTGCAGCGTGTATAAAAGAAGGCTATCAGGGTCCTGTCTTTATCCAAGGTGATCATGTCCAAGTTAGCGCTAAAAAATACCTTGAAAACCCAGAAAAAGAAATTGAAGCGTTGAAAGCTCTAGTTAAGGAAGAGATAGAAGCTGATTTTTACAACATTGATATTGACAGTTCAACTCTAGTTGATTTGAGCAAACCAACGCTTGATGAACAGCAAAGACCAAACTACGAAGTTGCCGCTGAAATGACAGAATATATAAGAAAACTTCAACCTGAAGGAATTGAGATCTCTATTGGTGGTGAAATCGGTGAAGTTGGTGGGAAAAATAGCACTCCCGAAGAGTTAAGAGCTTATATGGCAGGTTACCTTAAACTTCTTGCTGAGAAAGGAAATTATAAAGGAATAAGCAAAATTAGTGTTCAAACTGGAACAACCCACGGTGGAGTTCCACTTCCAGATGGGACAATAGCTCAAGTCAAAATTGATTTTGAAACTTTGCGTATTCTTTCAGAAGTTGCAAGAAAAGAGTATGGTCTTTCTGGCGCGGTTCAACACGGTGCATCAACTCTGCCTGAGGAACTCTTTGATAAATTCCCACAAGTTGGAACTGCAGAAATTCATCTCGCAACAGAATTTCAAAACATGATCTATTCAATGCTTCCTAATGAATTCAAGCATGAGATTTATGAATTTTTGAAGAAAGAGTTTAAAGACGAATGGAAATCCGGAGATACGGAGGAACAATTCATTTACAAAACAAGAAAGAAGGGATTCGGTCCGTTTAAGAAAGAATTTTGGGATCTACCGAGTTCACTGAAAGAAGAGATCGGAAACGCGCTTGAAAGGAAGTTCAATTTGCTTCTGCAAAAATTGAATGTTGTTAATACTTACGATCTCGTGCGAAAATATGTTAAGGTGTAAGTTATAAATTTCTTGTTTTAAAAACCCTCCCTCTTAAGTTGGGGGAGGGAACTTTCTAAAATTTTAAGTTTTCTCACCATCGGGATGAAACAGGTATATCAATTTTTGCTTCTTCTTTCTTTTTTCGGCTGGATAGCAAATTCACAAGAAAAACTGCAAATAAAATTTTATGATAAGAACGGGGCTTATCATATTGTAAACTACGAAATTAAGCAACCTAAAATCGCACTTGTTTTAAGTGGTGGGGGAGCAAGGGGACTAAGCCATATCGGAGTTTTAAAAGTTTTTGAAAAGTATGGAATCAAGGTTGATTGTATAATTGGAACAAGTATGGGGAGCATAGTTGGTGGCTTATATTCCGCCGGATTAAGAGCTGATGAAATTGAGAAGATCGCGCTCACAACGAATTGGAGCGGTATAATAACACTTGGTGAGAAAGAAGACAGATCTAACTTGTTTTTTGACAGGAAATATCTGATTGAGAAAAGTTTTATTTATTTCCGTTTCAGAGGTCTGAAACCACTTATCCCATCATATGTAATTTCAGGACAAAGCATAACTGAGGAACTTTTAAAAATTTTTTTAAAAACACCATTCCACTATATAACCGATTACGAAAAACTGAAACCAAGATTTTATACTGTTGCGACAGATCTTGTAACTGGAAAGAGAATTATTTTTTCAAACGGAAATATCGTTTATTCTGTTAAGGCAAGTTCCACTATCCCTCTTGTTTTTCAACCTGTATTTTTAGATTCGCTTGTCCTTGTTGATGGTGGTTTGATTTCTAACATACCTGCGGATGTGGCAAGGGAACTTGGATGTGATATAGTGATAACAGTTGATGCGACAAGTCCCTTAAGAAGCCCCCAAGATATTCAACTTCCGTGGAACACGGCTGATCAAATCGTGGGGATAATGATGCAACTTTCAAATAAATTTCAAATTGAAAAATCAGACATCGTCTTGAAACCAGAACTTGAAGGAGTTAGCCCATCTGATTTTGATAAAGTGGAACTGATAATAAAAAGTGGTGAAAAAGTAGCGGAGGAGAAAATTGATGAAATAATTTCGCTTATAGAATCAAAAATCAAAATTTTAGGCGATTCCGAGGAGCGAAAGTTAAGCGAATACCGACTTAAACTCTACGGCGATGGTCTGCCTGCAGATGCGATCAATTCAATTATTTGGAAAGAAGTCACTGATAAAGATATCGTTAATCTTTTGTATAAGATATTATCGCAGGGGGAATATGCAAGAATTGATGTGGAAGTGCACCAAGGAGCAAGAGACACTGAAATTGTTTTCAATACAAAACTGAATCCAGATATAAAAAAAGTTAATGTGTATCCTCAATCTTCAGATGGTTTTCAGATAGATTTTTCAAGGTTTTTAGGAGGATTATTTGCTTCGTTTGAGGTTTTGGATACTTGCGTTGCTTTTTATCCAAGCAATGAGATTTATTTTTCAGAAAGAAATGTTTATGAAATTTCTCGGGAAATTTTGCGAATTTTCCACGCCTTCGGTTATTCGTTCGCTACTATAAAAAAAATTGAATTTGACGAGTTCAATCGTGAAATTAACATCTATTTGAACGATGGCTATGTATCGGAGATAAAAATTCACGGCAACATCAAGACAAGGAATTTTGTTATCTTTCGTGACATTATGTTCAGGGAAGGGGAGATATTAACTGAAAGAAAAGTTTTGGAAACTTTAAGAAATCTGTGGGCTACCGATCTTTTCTCGCAGATAAAGCTTGATTATATTGTTGAAGATAGTGTTCGGGTTGCGATCCATCTTCAAGAATCAGCATCGCAGTTTTTGAGAATGGGTCTGAGAATTGATAACGAGCGGGGGGGACAGTTCTTTTCTGATTTCCGCAATGAAAATACATTTGGCTTTAACGATAACTTTGGATTAACTTTTCAAGGTGGGATGAGAAACTTGATGTTGAAACTTGAATATAAAGTTGACAGGTTATTTCAAACAATTTTCACATACAAGTTTAACCTTTACCATTCCGAAAGGAAAGTTCATACTTACAAAACTATTTTAAGTGATAGGAGTTTTTCGCTCAAGAACGAAGGAGAAATTAAGTTCTCTTACATTGGCTTTGATTTATCCGCAGGTGGACAATTTGAAAAACTCGGGAATGCTCTAATAAGGTATCAGGTTGAACGAGCATTTGTTAAAAATGTTTCAAGAATTGAGTTCAAAGAAGAAAGGAATTTGCTTGCGAAGTTACAGCTGAATATAAATGTTGATTCAAGAGACAAAGCTTATTTTCCCAATCGTGGGGTTTATATGAATGCCTACTATGAAATGTCGCAAAAGTTTCTTGGTTCAGATGTCGCTTATTCAAAAATTTTCTTCTCGTACGAAAACTACAACACATATTTTAAATATGGTGCTTTGAAGTTGAAGTTTTTGTTTGGTTTATGTGATGATTCAACTCCGTTGTCACAGCAGTTTTTTATCGGCTCGGTTACAGGTTTAAATTCATTTTCTGGGATGAAAGAAGATGAAATGTATGGAAGACAGGTTATCCTTGGAGGAGTAGAGGCGAGATTTAGAAGCCCTATAAAAGTTTTTTTTGAAAGTTTTTTATCATTACGATATGATGTCGGTTCCGCATGGGAAAAATTTGAGGCAATTAGATGGAAAGATCTAAGACAGGGCATTGGAATTGAACTCGGCTTTGATACACCAATTGGTGCCTTAAGAATCAATGTCGGTAAAAGTTTTCTGGTGAGAGCGGTAAAACAAGAAGGATTGATTTGGGGTCCGACGATCTTTTACTTTTCGCTTGGATTTGAGTGAAATTGTTAGCTTTGCTACGGAAGCAAGGAAATAAATGGAACTTGATTTTTTTTAAATGTTTTATAAATTATAGACGAAAAAGTAAAAACAAAGGCTGTTAAATTTAGAAGATTTGGTAAATTACGAAAAGGAGCGAGAGAAAGCGATTATAGTTGGAGTGATCTTCCCTCATCAAACGAGAGCTCAAGTTGAGGAATACCTTGATGAATTGGAACTTCTTGCTGATACGGCGGGGGCTGATGTGGTTTGCAGAGTTTATCAAGAAAGAGAAAGTCCTGATCCCGCATTTTTCATAGGGCGTGGTAAAGCTGAACAAATAGCTAAAATCGTTGAGGATGAGAAAATAGACATTGTGATATTTGATGACGACTTATCGGGTGTTCAAGTCAGAAATCTTGAGGATATAATTAATTGTAAAGTTATAGATCGGACGACTCTAATACTTGATATATTTGCCTCGCATGCGAGGACGGCACCAGCCAAAATTCAAGTTGAACTTGCCCAACTTGAGTATCTCTTGCCAAGATTGACTGGCAGATGGAGACACTTGTCAAAGCAATATGGTGGAATCGGAACAAAAGGACCAGGTGAAACTCAACTTGAAACAGACAGACGACTTGTCAAAAGGAAGATCGCTATTTTAAGAAGAAAGTTAAATGAAATTGATAATCAAAGAAAGGTCCAGCGAAAGGGACGAAGAGATATATTTAGAGTTGCACTTGTCGGTTATACGAACGCAGGCAAATCAACTCTTTTGAATGTGTTGGCTGATGCAAATGTTTATGTTGAAGACAAACTTTTCGCAACCCTTGATGCAACGACTCGTGTTGTGAAACTTTCTCCAACGAGGAAAATTCTTCTAACTGACACAGTTGGTTTCATAAGAAAACTTCCACATCATCTCATCGCATCCTTTAAGTCAACGCTTGATGAGATCGTTGAAGCAGATATATTGCTTCATGTTGTTGATATATCAGCTCCGAACTTTAAAGAACAAATAAAAGTTGTTGAGGAAACGCTCGGGGAACTTAACTCGCTTGATAAGCCCACAATTCTTGTATTTAACAAAATTGACAAATTACAAGATAGAAATTTAATCTATTCAATCGCAAACGAATATAAAAATGCTGTTTTCATATCGGCAGCTCGTGGTTTAAACATCCAAGCTTTAAAAGATAAAATCAGTCAAATTATAGACGATCATTATGTTGAGATAACTGGAAAAATTGATGTTTCAAATTCGGAGGCGATGTCGCTCATATACAAGTTGGGTGAAGTTCTTGATGTGAGATATGATGATGACAATTACTTGACGCTTAAATTCAAAATTGAAAAAAGACACCTTCCCAAAATTTCTTCATATATTTTGATGACTTGATCATTTCCAACTGTTGTGTTCAACTGTGCACCACGCTTCATCATCAACATAAAGTTCATGCGTTGATTTTAAGCGAGGAAGTTTTTTTAATTTGATTTTGTCATACGCCTCCACTCTAAAAAACGAGGACCGAAACCAATTTGTGTTCGGTATCCCTATTTTAAGCTTTTTGTTGATTAAATAGTGGTTGTAGTTTTCAATCCATTGATTTTCATCTTCTGGGTAATAAGAGAAATCGCGAATTATGTCGGTAATGACCATTCCGGTTGAAAGTATAAACTTTTGAATATGATGCCACTTTTCAAGGTTTGCTTCAATGTGCGTGAGTCCAAAATATCCAGCGGAATTTTTCTTTTTAAGCGCTTGCATACATCTGTATATGAAAAGAATGAAACCTTGAAGTGTTTCAACGGGGTCAGTTAAAAATGTATCATATTTGTTCATTTCTTTCTTCGGGAAAGAATCAATCACATCGTGATTTATTGTTTTGATATTTAAGTTGTATTCTTTTGACACATCGTTTATGAAGTCAATTAGTCTCTTGTCAATTTCAAGGACTGTTATTTTTTGAGCAACGCCGAGAAGACCGATCGCTATGCTTACAAGATCATCGTCCCCAAGTATAAAAATTGCTTTGTTTTCTATGTCGCCTCTCTCATACATAAAAATTGCCCTTCTTACAGCATCTTCAGAACTTATGAATCCTTGGTCATATTCAACCGATGGGAGAGGTCGGTTTTTTACGATAGATTTATATATTTGAAGAATCTTTTCGTATTCACCTTTGATTTGAACTCCCCCGCGACAATGCTCGCATCTCGGGTCAGGATAGGATTTAATTTGAATCCGATCGTTTAAGTAAAACTTTTCACCTTCTCTTTTTATGATGTTATTTTTCATTAGCTTGTTCAAGGTGAGATAAAGTTCTTTCAATGTCCCATCTTGTCTGTTAAATATCTCCCAAAAAGTTTTCGGTCCAGAAGAAAGCGAGTGTATCACCTGATTTCTTATCCTATCGTTGCTCATTGTTTTTTCTGCCACGCTTTTAATTTTTTAAATAAATTTACAATTTGGCTTGTTAATTTCAAAACCGATAAATTTTGTGCAGGTTAATTTGCGAGTGTGTCATTTTTGGACAATTTTCAAATCCTGATTTTATTTTTTGGCAAATTTAGCCAAAATTTATTTGGCATAGTGTTTGCTTTTTTGTTAAAATGAAGATAAATTTAGGAGGTGAAAAATAAAACTTTGCGATCTTTCATAGATGAAGACATTTAACATCACAGAGCGAATTCAGAAGGTAAAGAAGTATTTTCGCCGGACTTCAAAAGAAGAGGTCATACTGTTGATAAATCAAGCCATAAAAGAGCTTGGTGAAATTGAGCGAAAAACCGACGAGATTTGGGCTCATGTTATGAATATGAGCAGAAAAAGAAACAAAAGGGTTCATATTGAATTAATAGGGGAAGAACTTGATAAGATCGTTGAAAAAGTTGAAACCATAAAAGGTATCTTGAGCAAGGCTAAGGAAAACATCCGCCTTTCACAAAAGAAAGAATATGAAATTGATTTGTGGATCTAAAAACGAACTACGGAGGAAAAATGCAAGTAACTCTTCAAAAAGCCTTTATAAAAATCAGCAAAGAACAATGCAAAGGATGTTCACTTTGCGTTGAAACTTGTCCTGTTAATGTTTTAAAAATTTCCGAGCGATTTAATTCGCGCGGTTATCATTATGCTGAATATGTTGGTGATGGTTGCACTGGTTGTGGGGTTTGCTTTTATGCTTGCCCTGAACCAGGAGCTATAACGGTCTACAAACGAGGTGCGGTAGTTGATGAGGAAATTTTAAACTCTTTAAACTAAAGGCGAAGCATAAACTGCTTCGCTTTTTTATTCTAAACTGCTGACAAAATTGGCAGTTTCAAAAAACAAAAATGGATTTTGAAAAATGGCAAAACAGCTGATGAAAGGAAATGAAGCAGTTGTGCGCGGGGCAATTTTAGCGGGATGTAGAGCATTTTTCGGATATCCAATTACACCAGCAAGTGAGATTGCGGAGGCCGCTGCACTTTTAATGCCAGAAGTTGGTGGGGTTTTCATTCAAGCAGAAAGCGAAATTGGAGCAATTAATATGGTATTTGGTGCTGCAAGCGGTGGCGTGAGAGCAATGACCGCGTCATCAAGTCCTGGTATTAGTTTAATACAAGAAGGAGTTTCATACGCAGCGGGTGCGGAATTACCAATGGTTATAGTTGATATAATGCGTGGCGGACCTGGGCTTGGGAACATTGCCCCAGAACAAGCGGATTATAATCAAGTTGTAAAAGGTGGGGGACATGGAAATTACAAGGTTATCGTGCTTGCCCCTAACTCAGTTCAAGAGATGTGTGATTTAACATATCTTGCTTTTGACCTCGCTGAAAAATATAGAACTCCTGTATATGTCCTTGCTGATGGTTTTATTGGTCAAATGGTTGAACCAGTTGAGTTTCCAGAACCAAAAATTCCAAAAATTGACAAATCTTGGTGCGTTGATGGAACATCTGAAACAAGACATAACTTGATAACATCAATTTATCTTGCCCCAGAAGATCTTGAAAAGCATAATTTGAAATTGAAAGAAAAATATGAGCGAATCAAAAAAGAGGAAGTTAGATACGAAGCTTATAGAACTGAGGATGCAGAAGTTATATTAATGGGGTATGGAATTGTGTCAAGAATTTTAAAGAGCGTCGTTGATATAATGAGGGAAGAAGGATATAAAGTTGGTTTGCTTAGACCTATAACATTGTTCCCATTTCCAGAGCAAAAAATTAGAGAGCTTGCTAAAGTAGCGCAGATATTTTTTGTCGTTGAATTGAGCACTGGGCAAATGGTTGATGATGTTAAACTTGCTTTAAATGGAATGAGGGAAGTCAAATTTTACGGTAGATGCGGTGGAGTAGTTCCATCAGCAGAAGAAATTCTTCAACAAGTAAAATTAGTTTTTGAAGAGATTGAAAAAGAAATTGAACATCAAAAGTGAGGTGGAAAAATGGCAACTTCAACAGTATTGAAAAAACCAACCGCTTTTTACGAGATCTTTGAAAGAAAACCTGATGCAGATAAAATAAACACGCACTATTGCCCAGGTTGTGGACACGGAAAGCTTCATAAATTAATAGCTGAAGCAATTGAAGATTTCGGAATTCAAGATAGAGTTATAATGATTAATCCGGTGGGTTGTTCGGTTTTTCTCTATTACTATTTTGATGTCGGCCATATTCAAGTTGCTCACGGCAGAGCTCCAGCAGTAGCTACGGGGATAAAACGAGTTCATCCACATAGCATTGTGATAAGCTATCAAGGTGATGGAGATCTTGGAGCAATTGGTGGAAACGAAATTTTACACGCGGCAAATCGCGGTGAACATATAACTGTTTTCTTCGTGAACAACGCAATTTATGGAATGACAGGTGGACAAATGGCGCCGACGACTCTGCCAGGGATGAAAACGACAACAACGCCTCGCGGTAGAGATATTCGCAATGAGGGTTATCCGTTGAGAATGGCTGAATTGATAGCGACTCTTGAAGCTCCTGTTTATGTTGAACGGGTTGCTCTCACTGATGCCAAAAACATGGCGAAAGCAAGAAAAGCTGTTAGAAAGGCTTTACAAATTCAAATTGAGGGCAAAGGTTTTGCTTTCGTTGAAGCGCTTTCCACTTGCCCAACTGGTTGGGGAATGAATCCGCCAGAAGCTGAGAAATGGGTAAATGAGGTAATGACAAAGTATTTCCCGCTTGGCGTTTTTAAAGATATTTCTGATAAAGTTGAACCTGTAAAGTTTGATAAAAAGGTTTTAACACCTGAAGAGATCAAAAAAGCGATCGGAGTTAATGGAGATAGCGCAACTTATGTTAAGAATTATCGCAAGAACATAATCCCAGAAAAATATAAAAATCCAAAGATAAAAGTCGCTGGTTTCGGAGGTCAAGGAATACTCCTGCTTGGTCTTGTACTGGCTCAGGCAGGGATGCTTGAAGAATATCATGTCTCTTGGCTTCCATCCTATGGTCCAGAAATGAGAGGTGGAACCGCAAATTGCCATGTGAATATCTCTGAAACTGAAATTGCTTCCCCCCTTGTTTCAATTCCGACTGTTTTAATAGCGATGAACAGACCTTCGCTTGAAAAATTTCAACCAACAGTTAAATCTGGTGGGATAATCTTTTACGATAACTCTTTAATTGATATTGAACCATCAAGGAAAGATGTTGAAATTGTTCCTGTGCCAGCAACTAAGATTGCAGATGATATCGGCTCAACTAAGGTTGCAAATATGGTTATGCTTGGTGCATATATCGGTTATACTGGTGTTCTAACGAAAGATAGCATTTTTGATGCACTTGATATAACTGTTAAAAGAAGAGAACTCAACGAGCTAAATCGGCGAGCAATTGAAGAGGGAATTAAATTCGTTTTATGAAAAATTAAAGGGGCTGATACACTCAGCCCCTTTTTGTTAATTTTAAAACTTCATTGAAAACCATATCAACTGTCAATAGTTTCATGCATTTCATATAATCCTCACCTTTTCTATTACAAAAATCAAGATGGCAAGGATGACATTCAACATCAAATCTTAATGCCTTGTGTCCCTTGCTCTCTGGGTAAGGAAACCATATATCTTCTTCTCCCGGTCCGAAAATTCCAATTGTTTTTGTTCCAACTGCGACAGAAATATGCATTGGCCCACAATCGTTTGAGATGTAAAGTTCAAGATGTGAAAGCACACTGGCTAATTGACGAAGTTCAAGCGAATCAAGAAGAAATATATTCTTTTTCAATGTCATATTGAAAACCTCGGTTGCTAATTCTGTTTCTTTTTCTGAGTGGGTTATAACTACATTTGCGTTAAGTTTTGAGACAATTCTATCAGCAAGGTTAGCGAAGTTTTCTTTTAACCACATTTTTGCTGGCCATGTTGCCCCTGGATGTATTCCAATAGTTTTTTTGTTTATGTCAACACCTTTGCTTTTTAGATAATTAATTGCCCATCTTTTTTCTTCGTCTGTTAGAAAAATTTCGGTTTTGATATCATCGTATGATAAAGGTTCGTTAAATTTGATTCCAATTGGCTGCAAATAGTCAAGGTGAAATTTGATTGCATTTTTTCTTTCGCTACTTCTCGGAATTGGATGAGTATATAGATATTTTCTCCAACTGAATGCTCCGCCAACCCTGGTTTTAGCTCCACTTAGGAAGGACAAGATCGCACTGCGCGGATTCCCGAATAGATCAATCACAAGATCAAATTTTTTAGATCTTAATTTCCTAATAAAATCAATTTGTTCCTTTAAATCCCAACTGAAATCAAAAGGTATTAACTCGTCAAGATACGGATTATTTTCAAGAAGTGCTATTGCGTTTTTATCTCCCAAATAAGCGATGAATGAGTTTGGAAATTTGCCCCGCACCGCTCTCACAACTGGGGTTGTTAGAACGATGTCACCAATGAAGCGGAGACGGGTGATCAAAATTTTATGAAAGTTCATTTTGTGAATTTGAAATTTTTTTAACAAATTTAAACAGAAAAAAGTAATTGAAAAAGAAAGGTTGCTCCGAGAACATTCCGCAGGCGCCGTTATATACAGAGAGGAAAATGGCGAGGTAAAATTCTTAATTTTAAAATATGGTCTTGGACATTGGGACTTCCCGAAAGGAAATGTTGAAGAAGGAGAAAGCGAGCTTGATGCAGTAAGAAGAGAAGTGGCAGAGGAAACCGGAATTAAACAAATTGAAATAATTGAAGGATTTAAAGTAGGAATCGGATATTACTATAAAGCGAAAGGAAAACTGGTTTATAAAACGGTTAATTACTATCTCGCTAAAACTAATGAAAAAGAGGTTAAGTTATCTTATGAGCATGAGGATTTTGCCTGGGTTACGGTTTCCGAGGCTTTAAAATATTTTAAGCATAAAAACACTATAAATGTTTTAAACAAAGCATATCAATTTTTGAAAAGTAAAGAGGACGAGGCAAAGTGAAGAAAACTATTAACATTTTACTCATAATTTTTGTCCCGCTTTTGTTAATTGCAGTTATTTTGCTTTTATTGAATATGTTTTCCTCCGATGAGGGAAGTGAGGGGCTTTTTGACGAAAGCGAAATGTTCATTTGAAAATTTAAAAGCCAGACGCATAATCTGCGTCTGGCTTTCGTGATTTTTATTTTAACAACATCATCTTCTTGATGCTTGAGAATTTACCTGCCTCAAGCCTATAGAAATACACACCGCTTGAATAATCGCTCATATCAACATCAACTTTATACCTTCCAGCATCTAACTCACCATCAATAACTCTTTTCACCTCTCTTCCAAGAACATCATATATTACAAGCTTCACATTTTCTCTCTGTGGAATTTCAAACTCTATTTTCGTAACGGGATTAAACGGATTTGGGTAGTTTTGATGAAGCGCGAATTTTGAAGGAATAATCTCGTTATCTCTTTCAATTCCAGTTATTGTATACGGAATCCATCCAATTATTACATCTTGAAGTGCTCTCCCCAAAGCAAAATAAACTCTATTTTGGCTTTCATCTGGATATAATATCTTAAAAATATCCATAAATGGTGGCGCTTCGGTTGATCTAAGAAGCCTAAACAGATTATAATCAGACAAGTTGTAAAATCGCACATTTCTGAAATTATCAAGCGAATTTAGGTAGTAAACCCTCCCCTTGTTATATCCAAGAATATGAATATTTCCATTTTTATCTCTTTCCATCAAAACACATTGTGTTTCCTGAAGGTTTGTATATACCCCTGATATGAAAATTATTGAATCACGCATAACCCTATACGCATAAACCAAGACATTGTTATAAGTTGCAGAACCAGAAGAATACCAATAAGGGATATGAAAAACATGCATAACTCCACTTCCATCAACAGCAAAATCTAATACATTTCTTCCGCCAAATCGGTCTAATCCCTGTGCAACAAACCATTCTTTAGGACGAGTAAAGCCGTTTAAATTCCCATAAGTTAAATAAACCCTTGGGGGACTATACGGTAAATAAACCACATAAGCATTTCCATTTGGTGTAGCTTTTACTCTTAGCCAATACGGCGAAGATATAATTGAGATAGTATCTCCAACATTTATTGGATTTGCAAAACTTCCAGACGAATTGTTTGTATACCGAATTACAGCTCTACTAAGGTCAACGCTTTTAAAGTAAGCAAAATGAACTATTCCATTGTCATCAATATCAAAGTCAAAGGTCCCAAGTGGAGTAACTGTATCACTTTCAGCGGTGACCCTATAACCGCCTTCAACGCGAAGATCAGGAGTTATCTTATAATAATACCACTGCCCTAAATCTATACCTGCTCTGGTGTTATAGTCCAAAACTTTAAATATAAGCGTATGGATATTTTGATTTCTATCAACTTTCACAATCGGAGTTAGGCCTGTATACCTTGGCCTTAATCCAATTCTGGCTGGCACTAAAACTCTTCTGATATTTGAAGTGTCAATAGCGGTAACGAATTCGTTACCTCTTTGCACTAACTCGTAAAGATATATCGCCCCTGTTGTATCGTTTACTTCAACATATCCTGCATTAGATGAGGGATGAAGCATGAAAAATTTGGAACCTAACTTTACAATATCAAAAATAGATCTTGATCCTATATAAAATCTGTAGGAAAGAATATATCTATATGTAAAACTTCGTTGCTTTTGTCTAATTAAATACTCTGGAAAGTTAAATAAAATTGTAGCGTCATTTGCATTAAGCGCAGATATGCTAGCAACCTCATTTGGATAAATCCCCCATATACTTGTATTAAGATTTGGTATAAACATAGAGTAATTAATACTATGATAAAGCGTGTTATTAGAAAAACTTGAGATAGGAAGCTGAGATGGTGAAAATAGATAGTAATCTGATGACACTTGGCTATTAATTTTTAAAACATGTAAATTGTTTTGCCGATCTAACGCAAAAATTGAGCTATCAAGCGAAGTTCTAATCCTAAAATAAGATATAGTAGTTTCTATGAATATTGTTGATGCCAGAACATAGCCATCATTGTTATTTGCTATAT